>NZ_JAUQXO010000043.1:0-7896 GCF_030834625.1 Geobacter sp. | reverse complement strand
GAAGGTTTCAGCGACCTTCACGTTGGCGCAGGTGAAGAGTTCCACCTTGACGCCGGAGATGCCCGGCTCGTTGGCGTCCTGGATACCGTCCTTGTTCAGGTCGTTCCAGACCTTGTCGCCGATGGTTGCGGGCTGGAGGTAGTATCCGAAGTCGATGGTGGTATCGGTAGCGTCGTCAGCAGGCAGCGTGACATTAGTCGGGCTGCCATTACTGTCCTTGGCCGGATCGTTGCCCTGCAGGCTCGGCGATGCAGTGTAGCCCGGAGGGAGTGTGGTCACGTCCACTTCAACCTTGTAGTCGCCTTGACACAGGCCGGTGAACGTATAAATCCCGCTGCCATTGGTGATTGACGTGGCCAGAATGGAGTTGTCTAGCGGATTCTTTAGGTATACCCTCACTGCGGGGATGCCTGGCTCGCCGCCATCCTGGATACCGTTTTGGCTATTGTCGTCCCAGACGAAATCGCCGATCGACCCGGTGCAGGGGGACAGATAGCCGAAATCGATGGTCATGTCTACGCTGGTGTCGGTGGTAAGGGTAACAGCCGCCGGACTGCCGTTGCTGTCGTTTTCCGGAGTGCTGCCAGGCACATTCTTGGGAGTCGGAAGGAGGCCAGGCGGCAGGGTGGTTTCGTCGACTTCCACGGTGTAACTGCCGGCGCACAGACCGGTAAACTGGTAGAAGCCGTTCGGGCCGGTAAACGTCGTGGCAATGACGGTACCGCCACTGTTTTTCAGTCTCACCGTCACAGCGTCTATTCCCGGTTCGCCTGAATCCTGGATACCGTTGCGATTGGTGTCAAACCAGACGAAATCGCCGATCTTGCCGGTGCACGGCGGCTGATAGCCGAAGTCGATCGTATTGTCGACACTGTCGCTCGTCGGCAGGGTAACGTCTGCAGGGCTGTCGTTGCTGTCGTTCTCCGGCGTGCTGCCCGGCGCGTTGGAAGTAGTCGGCGTGAAGCCCGGCGGAAGGGTTGCAGAAACCACTTCGACTGTGTAACTACCGGCACAGAGGCCCGTGAACTGGTAGAAGCCGTTCGGCCCGGACGTTGTCGACATAATGAGGTTGTCAGGACCGTTAAACAGGTTGATCGTCACATCATTGATGCCCGGTTCGCCCTGGTCCTGGATACCGTTCTTGTTCAGGTCGTTCCAGACAAAATTGCCGATTATGCCGGCACAGGGTGACTGGTACCCGAAATCGATAGTCAGGTCGGTGCTGTCATTAGCAGGTAGTGTCACCATGGAAGGGCTGCCATTGCTATCGATGGATCGATCTGTTCCTACCTCGTTAGGGGTGGGGAAAAACCCTGGTGGAAGGGTATTGGGATCTACCTCGACGCGGTAAGTCCCCTGGCACAGGTTGGAGAACAGGTAGTACCCGTGCTGCCCCCCCGGACCGATCCCGGTCGTGGTAGTAGCGAGAAGCGTATTGCCTGCATCGAAAAGCCTTACAGTAATGCTGTCAATGCCCGGCTCGCCCGAGTCCTGAATACCGTTGCGATTGGTGTCGTGCCACACGAAATCACCGATCTTGCCGGTGCAGGGGGATTCGCCGAACTTGCTGCTTGCATCGACCTTCAGATTGAGGTCTCCAGAAGCAGCTGAGTAGGTGGGAAGATTCCCCTGGCCTGTGCGGCCATCAAAGTATTTTGTCGTTGTTGAATCGAGGGGAGGAAAGTTAATCGTGCTCTCAAACCTCAAAGTAACGATGGTTATGGCAGGGTCGAGAAACGCCGGGTTGGCGTAGGTTACCTTGCCGGTGAGAATGGCGCTTCCTATTCCTAGGTTGCTTGAAGGCACAAAGGTGAAGCTGCTGAACGAATTGGGGTCGATAGTTCCACTGGCTACCAGATCGCCGTCGTCAAAGCCGAAGCCGTTGGGAACGTTGGCGTTTGGAGAGGCGTCGTGGTAGATGAAGAACTGGCCACCGGCAAGGGTCTTGAATAAAGCGGTGCTGGAGGAGCCGGTAGTGGTGAAGGAAACAACCTCTTCGGGCAGAATAGCCACCACGGTGTACTCGAAATTGCTGTTCAGGCCTGGAAAGTTAATAGATTGCCCGTTCGGATCCGTAAGGGCGAAAAGGAAACTCTGGTACCTGAAATTGAACTGCTGACCTGGGGTGAGGGTGGACCCTGCCGGCCCGACCCCCTGCGCGTTGCCACTCCCCGATGATGCCCAGTCAAAGCCCATGACATTGGGAACCTTGACCCCTAGGGTGTCATTGAATACGGAGCCAACCCAGAAATTCTGGGCAGATGCCGTACTAACGACGAAAAACATCAGGGCTAAGAACAACAAGGTTAATCGTCGCATCATAAATTTTACTCCTCCTTTCACAAGATTCGAACTCAACACGGAATTACACTTTCACCTCCTTGTGAGCAAAAATGCCTCAAGCACCGTCCTGGCGCTTATGGAGGCGGGAGAAATTGGACACAATCAGCAAAAAAAAAGCCGGGTTTGCAACTGGGATTTCCAGGCAGCCCGGCCGTCTTTACAGAGAAAGACCCGTGGTTTTCCGTCCCCCCCTCACGAAGGGTTTGGCGAAATTATGATTGTAAGTTGCGTCGCAAATAAATTTAGCAATTAATGTGCCATAACTAACTTATTGATGTAGTGGGTAATGCAGTTCTTTTTTATTTGAAAAATGTAAAGAAAATCATACGAGATGTAAAAAAATCTGACAAAAGCGGTGAATAATGAGAGGTGTCAACTCCAGGATGCTCAGCGCATCGACCTACGCTGGAACGCTGAATAAGGGAGCGTTAAGGAGTCGCTCGATATGATCCGCCGCGGCACGTGGACCGTTGTAGTTCTTAAGAATCGATTGTATCTTGGCTGCGTTGGCGGTGTAGTCGGGATTGGCAAGCATATGGGTGATTTCCTGGAGCAGAATCGCCGGCCTTTTTTCAAAGTATGCAAGGTCAACCATTCGGCCGACGCCGAGAGCTTCCACTCTCCGCATATTGAAATCCTGATCGGGTATTGTCGGTATTCCCAAGACCGGCTTCCCGTGCTGCAGAGCTTGGTAGATGGTGCCGTTTCCGCCGTGACAGACCACGAGGTCGCAGATTTCCATTACCTTGTCTCCGTCGAGAAACTCTTCCACATAAATTTTCCCTTCCAGCGTCCTTAATCCAGCCTTCTGGCCGCCAGTTGTAACAATAGCCGTTATTGGCATGTCTGAGAGGTTTTGATAGACGGTGTTGAACATCTTTTCAATACCGGTAGACCCCATCGTGAAATAAATCAGGGGCTTTTGCCGTGCCGCAGATTCCCACCACGGGGGGAGGGTACCGTTTTGGTGCCAGGTGATTGGCCCGATATATATGTAATCTGAAGGAAGATTGCGGGTCGGGAAGTATTCGGGAATATCGGCAAGGAGGGTCAGGTCCTTGCCGGCCAGGCAATTGGTGGCGGTGACCGGTTTCTTCGTTCCGTACTGCTTGCTCAGCTTCTTGAAAATCCCCATGGCGTTGTCGAACACGAACATTTCAAGGGTGAGGTTGAACCTGTCGAGGAATTTTCGAAATCCGGTATCCTGACTAACCAGTGTTTCCGGTATCCATCCGAAGAACGGAATATACGGCAATGCCCGATATTCGGTTGATGAAACGTTAACGATGGCTGCATGCTTGATGCCTGTGAGGTGAGTTGATAGGGGAGCTGAAAATCTCCCGTCGGACAGGACGATGTCGGGACGGACTTCCTTGTAAAGGGCTACATCGGCCTCAATCATCTGAATCAAGCTCTCGTCGGAAATAAACTGCAGCTTTCCGCTGCGTATGTGGCCGAAAAGCTCCTTCGGATCCGGCTCAAAGAGCGGGAGGACCGTAAAGCCCTCCTCCTCAATGAACCTTTTTTTGCTGCTTTCGCCTGCAAAGAGTACGTCGTGACCTCTCGTGCGGAGTTCTCTGGCGACTGCAAGGGGGCGACTGATGTGAGAGAGGGTATGTGTATAGGGCTGAACAAGGATCTTCATAGTTTTGGGAGTTATTTCCTCTGTCTGGTATCGTAATCAGGATACCAGTTTATAACATCTTTTCAATGCATTGCATTCGAGAGAATCGGCGCGGGTGGTAGTTCATCGTCAGCCTCGTTAGTCTCGAAAAAAAGGGGGGCTTTTCGCCCCCCCTATAGTAGTTGCAGACTTCCTGCGGTCAGTTGTTTTCCGGATGCATCTGGACGTTGCCCGCTCTCGTGAAATAACCAAAAAGGTGCGGATCATTGGGATCCGTGCAACTACCCGGCACTCCCGGGCCGTTGTAGTAGATCACGTTGCCCGTGCAGTAGCCGTCAGTATCGTAGGCGGCGCTGTCGTAAATCAGGAGCTCGTAGTAGTCGGTGCAGTTCACGCAGTCACCCGGTTCGATCGGCGTGCCGGGGCAGTGGGTGCAGGGTGTAGTGGCGCTCGGCCATCTGCCGCCGGGGCCAGGCTCTCCGATATCCTCGAGGTGGACCTCGAAGCAGAGCGGGCCGGTGGGGAAATTATACCCCTTCTGGTTGGAGAAGCTTCCGATGCCGGCGAAGTCTATTTGGTGGTTCTCGGCATTGGCGCACGCGGGAACGCAGCATCCCGGATCACTGCACGCGATCTGGAAGAGGCTGTTGGAATGGAAGACGAAGCTCTGCTTAGGGCTCACAACGTGGTGATGGGTCCAGTTACCGTCAACTCCCGGTTGTGCCCCGGCCTGGCCACCCCAGGTGTCAAAGCCAGCCTCGGCACAGGTCTTCGGATCGGGCATGCCATTCGCCTTGAGGGCGCACGGCACGGTGATGCCATCCTTCACTCCGCCTGCGGTAACCCGACAATCTCCCTGCGGCGGCGGTGCCTGAATGAACTTGGAACTTCCGTCAACCTTGAGCATCAGGTCGTTTGACGCAACCGTGTACGGCGGATCCAGGTTCCCCTCACCGGTACGCCCGGCAAAGAACGCGCCTGTCGCCGAATCGAGGGGGGGGTAGTTGAGGGTGCCTTCAAACCTGATGCCGGTAATGTTGGTGGGAATGAGGAAAGCGGGGTTGACATAGGTGACCTTTCCGTAGAGGATGGTGCTGCCAATCCCTGTTATTCCGTTTGACGAAATAGAGGTGAATGTGGAAAACTGCCCAGGGTCGATCGTACCTTTCGCCACGAGGGTTCCGTCGTCAAATCCTGAGCCGTTCGGCACATTACTATTTGGGTGGGTGTCGTTGTAGATATAGAAGACGCCACCGGGCAGTGTTTTAAAGGTTGCAGTGCTGATAGTTGGGGAAGCGGGTGTGACGGATACGACCTCTTCAGGGAATTGGGCCACAACGGTAAACTCAAATTTGGAGTTCAAATCGGGCGACGGTATTGTCTGTCCGTTGGGGTCTGTAATAGCGAAGAGATAGCTCTCATACCTGAAGGTAAAACTCTGACCTGGGGTGAGAGGTGATCCGGTTGGTCCGACTCCCTGAGCGGCACCGCTCCCTGATGATGACCAGTCGAAATTCAAAACATTCGAGATTGAACCGCCAGTGCCGTCAAAAACGGTACCTGTCCAGAAAGTTTCGGCATGTCCCGTTCCAATACTTACTGCCAGGAACGAAAGCAACAACGATAGTAGCCTTTTCATGGTGTGCCTCCTTTCAACGTGACTCGGTATTGCGCTAGAATCTCACCACATCCTGCGAGAGACAGATGAAATATAATCGATCTGTTTTCCCACCCCCTTTCGTGTCGCGTCCAATAAGAAATGGACTGAAATTTGCTTGCATAAATGTTGTTTGGTATTACGAAATGGAAAAAGCCGGCTCGCCGAAAGATCTACTTTTCGGCAACCCGGCTGTCTTCTTTCCTCAGAAGATCCGCGGTTTTCCGTCCCCTCCTCGCGAAGGGTTAGGCTTTGTCAAAAAATGGTCTGTACGAATGTTCAAAAATGTTCAATAGTTATCTTGATATCATGGAAACTGAAGATGTCAACTTGATCACCGCATAATCCGACTCCTTGAATTGGGGTTTTATGAATATACACTAACCAGATCGCAAGAGTCATAAGTGCGTAAGTGCCACTTCAGACCGAATTGCGGCGCCTCGTTATCCGGAAGGACCTATTGTATAATGCTTGAAAACGGATTTTTTTATCATACCTGAATCCGTGAATCTACAGTCATAAATTTTCATTTGATCTTTGACAATTAGCTGATTTAGTTGGTTTTTTATGCTACTATCGAACTGCTTCGAAACTCACCCAAGGAGATTTTTCGTGAGGTTTCCCCGGTTCGCCATAGAGCAGTCCGACACGGAATTCTACACCTCTAACTCCGGCATTGCCCTGGTCGGACTGGCCATTAATCGCTTTACCTCCCTCACCTCTCGCGTGACCAAGGCCGCGCCCTGCCGTGGAATCCCCACCGCCGATGTGCTGCGCTGCTATCTGGGGCTTCTGTGCCAAGGCAAGAGCGACTTCGAGGCAATCCGCCCGTTCTGGGAGGATGACGAGTTCTTTTCCGCAGCCTTGGGCGTACAGAAGGTGCCTTCCCCGGAAACCCTGCGCCAGAGGCTCGACCAGGTCGCCGACTCGGTCGCACGCATCGTTGATTTCTGCACGACCGAGTTTCTCAAAAAAGCGCAGGCCGCCCTGTCGCCACTGCCCTCGGGACACATGCCGCTGGATCTGGATGTTTTCACCCAGGATAACTCCGACACCAAGAAAGAGGGCGTCTCCTATACTTACCGGGGTTTCAACGGCTATGCGCCCATCGCCGCCTGGCTGGGTCTGGAGGGCTGGTGTCTGGAGATCGAGCAGCGCCCAGGCTCCCAGCATGCTCAGCAGGGGTTCATCCCCTTTGTGCTGCGGGCGATCCGCAAGAGCCGACAGTTGACCGAGGTTCCCCTTCTGGTGCGGCTGGACAGCGCCCATGATGCCATCAACACCCTGGTGGCCCTGAGGGAAGAAAAAGTCGACTTCATCGTCAAGTGGAACCCTCGGGGGACTGATGTTCCGGCCAGGGCCTCCGCAATCTTCGCCCAAGGCAAGCTGGTGAAACAGGATAAGAATGGCCGTATCGCCATCATGACGGAAATCGTCGAGCGTGCCTATACGGATGAGGAAAACAAAAAGCACACCATCACGCTGCGCCGGGTGCTGCGAGCCACCGAGCGCAACTTTGAGCGTGATGGCACCCCTCGGCTCATTCCCGATGTTGAGATTGAGGGCTGGTGGACCAATCTCTCCATACCCAAGGAAAAGGTGATCGAGCTCTACAAGGGTCACGTCCTGTGCGAGCAGTACCATTCCGAACTCAAGAGCGATCTGGACCTGGAGCGGCTGCCGTCGGGCAAGTTCGCCACCAATGCTCTGGTCATGCACTGCGCCGGCCTGGCCTACAACATTCTGCGCGCTGTGGGTCAGGTGGGCCTGATGGACAAAAAACGCGCGCGGCGCGCCAAGCAACGCCGCCGACTCAAGACGGTACTCCAAGACCTGATGTACTTCGCCGGGCGCGTCATCGTCCATGCCAGGGGCTGGACCCTGCGCTTCAGCCGCCATGCCACCGGACAAGCCCAGGCGTTTGCCAAGACCTATAATCGATTTGCCTATGGCTGAGCCGGAACCGTCCCCACGGTGTGCTGAAAAACCCCGCATCCAGCGCTGTGGTCGGCCACGCTCGGCCAAAATCAGGAGAAAGGCAGCAGTAACAAACCTTCAATCTCTCCGGGTCTTATTCCCCGAAGCTTGCTTCGCTGTCTTTGGTGTGACATATTGGTTTAGTGAGTGAGTGTATACACAAAAGCCATAATGTTTCTGTGCTGTTATACCATTTGGTTTGTCCAGCAAAGTATCGTCGAGTTGTATTTACCGATGAGGTAGATGCTCGACTTAATGAAGTTTGCCTGGAGATAGCTAAACGGTACGAGATCAA
>NZ_JAUQXO010000042.1:0-3092 GCF_030834625.1 Geobacter sp. | reverse complement strand
ATCCGTTTCGGCCTGGTCAGCGGTTGCGACCTGAAACGAGAATGCCCAGTTGTGCTTGACCTCGGGTCCGCCATTGAGCCCGAGGCAGGGAATTCCCATCACCGTAAACTCGACCGTCAACACATCTCCTTTTTTCCCGGATGGAAAGTCTCCCGGCGCGAGGTGCACTGCGCCAACGGATGAATCAGGAAAGGTCTCGGCATAAAATCGCGCCGCCTCCTCGGCGTCGCCATCGTACCAAAGGCAAATCGTATTCTTTGCTGGCTTATTCATGTCGCTCCTCCTGTCCATGGACGTGTTACTGCTTCATATTTACTCGCATAACGGAGCTGCGCTTGACCTGCCGGGCAGTTTTATCGCCCGGTCATGGTCTGAGCGCTGGTTGGTCGCTCACTTCAATTCGATTACTTTTGCCGAGATTACAGTGTTGGCAAAGGGTTCTGAGGTTTTCAATCTCTGTCTTGCCGTCCTTAGAAAAGGGGTGAATATGGTCTACATGCAAGCGACAGTCTAATGATATTGCAGGAGAATTGCCGCAAAGTACGCACTTGAACCTATCTCGATTCAGAACGGTATATCTCAGTCCCAATCTAATATCACGGTTATCTCGTTCATCAGTTTTCGACTTTAATGATGACGATGATTTTGTCGAGGGTTGTGATACTGGTTCTGAGGAAACATCTACTGTCTGAAGGTCTTCATTTACTTTAGTTACGAATGCATACAGGGCTTTTGTCCAAGTTTCCCAACGGAGAGTGTACGCCTTGGGGCCAACAATAGACGGAGGAGATTTCATTTCTCTATGCTGCGGTTGCCTACCGTAGTGTGTCCATACTTGAAGCAAGTTTTCAAAACATTCTTCGTCTGTGTATCTCTGGCCTAATTTATTCGCTGTCAAACCAGCAGCTTCCATTGCTTTACGCCAAGTCCCAAAAACTCTCCGAATAACGGAATCCTTGAACGGTGCATTAGCGTTAAACTGCTCTCTACTGAAAGTCTTGACACCCAACCTACTTGAAACCTTTTGAAGTTCTGTGATTATATCCTCTTTGCTTATGGCTTTATTGGAGGAATCAAAACGGTCTGATAACCCAGCGGCATTCATTGCACTTTCCCAACAGCCGAAACGTTTCTCCAACGTAGAAGTATGAACACGCGAATGCTTTTGGAACTCAGTTCGGGAAATCGTCGGATGCTTAACAAGCTCTGCAACTCGTCGAATTTCGCTGATTAGAGTTTCATCCGTATAATCAGGAAGTCTTTTCAATTCAAATTGCATTGTAAATTTCCTTGTCGACCAACTCGTAATTGACCGGTTCACGCGCACGCGCGCGTAAACCGGTGATCTAACCAAATGGAACGTTTCACCAGGATGGCAAAAGGGAACTGCCCCCATCAAATCCTCCGCAGCGAGAAGGCTATCGGGACGGTAACAAGAGCCCATCCTGCATTTTACCCTGCCGCAAGATACGATTTCAGCATATTTCGCAGCAGGTCGATGCCCCTCCGGAGGGTCTCCTCGTTAACCTTCTCGCCCCCCACTTCCAGGTAGTTGAGCCAGAAAAGCGTCACCAGCCAGATCTCCTCGGTGAGGAGCGCCCGCTCCTTCTCGTCCAGGGGCCTGAGCACCCCAAGGGCGACAGAGCTGTCGACGGAGTGCCGGACCAGGGCAAGAAGGGCGTGATGGGTCTGGTGGAAGCGTTCCCGCAGGAGCGGGTCGGCCATGATCAGGGCCGTCAGCTCGCGCTTGAAGAAGCGGTAGCGCCAGTTGTACTCCTGGATCATGACGAAGGTCCGCTCCATCGCCTCCAGGGTGCCGGGGGGGCAGGTATCGGTGATGAGCCGGTACTGTTCCAGGCCGTAGGCATCCATCTGCTCGAAGATGGCGCGGATGATGTCTTCTTTGTTGCGGAAATGGTAGTAGAGGTTGCCGGGGCTGATGCCTGTGGCGGCGGCGATATGGTTGGTGGTCACCGCCTTGGTCCCCTGCTCGTTGAAGAGTTCGATGGCGGTTTCGATGATCCTGTCGCGGGTTTTCATGGCCAAACTTTAGCAGATGGTAATGGTGATAGCCACCGGAAATAATCCCGTTTCCGGCGGCTATCCGGCCGGGATGGCTCAGTAATCCAGGTGCGCCGCGCGGGCCTTCTCCAGAATCCGGCTGAACAGCCTGATGCGGATCAGCATCCCCCGCAGCCCAAAGCGGGCGAGGGTCGGAAGCACCCGGTGAAACGGCACCGCCTTGACCCAGAGATTGGCCAGTTCTTCGTTGAACTCCCGAAGCGGCAGCGTGGTGGGGAGGAGCGCGTGGATCATGTCGTACAGCTCCGGCTTGCGGGAGAGAAGCTCCCCTTCCCTGGCCGCATACAGTTCGGTGCCGGGAAGCGGCGTCATCACCGTAAAGGTGGCGTACTTGTGCTTCAGCCGCCGCACATGGGCCAGGAGGTTCCTGAAATCCGCCCGGGTATAGGCCGGATCGACCATGTAGGACGCATACATCATCACCCCCAGGTCGTCGAGGATTTTCACCGCCTTTTCCTGCTGGGCGATGGTCACCCCCTTTTTCATGGCGGCGAGCCGCTCATCGGAACATTCCTCCATGCCGACGAACACCTGGGCCAGGCCGATCCTGGCCCATTTGGCGAACAGCTCCGGGTGATCGACGATGGTATCCACCCGCCCGTAGAGGAAATACTTCTTCCTGATCCCCGCCTCCCGGATCAGGTCGGCCAGCCGGTCCATCCGCTTCACGTCGCACATGGACTCGTCGTCGCAGAAGAACACGTTCGGCTCGGCGACTCCCCGCAGCTCCTCCACCACCGACTCCGGCGAGCGCCGCAGGTACTTGCCGTCGGTGATGGACCAGAGGGCGCAGAAAGTACAGCGGGCAGTGCAGCCGAGGGAGGTGCGCACCGAGGCGAGGGGCTTGAACCATTCGCTGAAGTAGTTCTTGCGGTAGGGGGCGGTGAGGGTCCGGTCGGGAAAGGGGAGCTCGTTCAGGTCGGTATAGGGGCGGGGCTCGCTGAAGGCCATGCCGCCGGGGTTCGGGATCGCCACCCCCTTGATGGGGGCAAGGCTCCCGCCGGTCTCCA
>NZ_JAUQXO010000041.1:0-3586 GCF_030834625.1 Geobacter sp. | reverse complement strand
ATCCGTTTCGGCCTGGTCAGCGGTTGCGACCTGAAACGAGAATGCCCAGTTGTGCTTGACCTCGGGTCCGCCATTGAGCCCGAGGCAGGGAATTCCCATCACCGTAAACTCGACCGTCAACACATCTCCTTTTTTCCCGGACGGAAAGTCTCCCGGCGCGAGGTGCACTGCGCCAACGGATGAATCAGGAAAGGTCTCGGCATAGAATCGCGCCGCCTCCTCGGCGTCGCCATCGTACCAAAGGCAAATCGTATTCTTTGCTTGCTTATTCATGTCACTCCTCCTGTCCATGGACGTGTTACTGCTTCATATTTACTCGCATAACGGGCATGGCTTTGACCTGCCGGCTTTTGGGGCAGGTCGTAAGCCTTGTTGGAATCGCCCTCTCTTTATAAAAAAGCAGCGTTACTCTTGTGTTTCAATTATTGATTTTCTAAAAGTCTTTTCTTCTGCGCTAAAAATTCAGCATCAGTCAGTAGTCCCTTTTTCCGCAATTCATCTAGTTTTATGATTTCTTCAGAAACACTTCTCATTTCAGTCTTGTGTCGGTTGATATAAAACTCCGTTGATAACCTTGCGTCTCGCTCAATTGTTATATCTGTTAATTTTCTATAGGCATCAGGTGTGTTTTTATCTACAAGAGCAAACTTGTAGTAAAACCAAGCCCAATCTCCTAGAATTCCAACCCGATGGATTCTTGCAGCTAATGGATTTGCAACCTTATCCTTAGTCGTAGCGAACTCGTTTGCTTGATCAACCACCCCATCGATTAAAGACGCTTCACTTCCAAAAATACCCCGTTTATCAACATCCATAACTTCATATATGTTGCCAGAAACATGGAGAATCTGTTCGTCTGGTATTGAATCAGTTACAGACGCACAGCCAGAAAAAACCAATAGAACGGACATTAGAACAATATTGTAGAATAATGGGTGCTTAAAGTTATTCATAATGTAGCTCCTGGTAATGACTTTTGGATTTGTATACATCGATTGTGTTGCTTAAATTGTTCATTTTTCATCTGGCAATAATTCGATTTTGCTTTCTTGCAATGACATAGCAAATTCTCTTTGATTTTGAATAAATGTTAATACTTCTGAACATTGTTTTTCAATTGCACTCTGCTCTAAAGCTATAATCTCACCCTTCAACTGAGCAATATCCTTTTCGTGACTTCCACCACTCATAAACATCACAGGAAACCACAAGCTGATTACTCCTGAGGCAAGTGCAACAGGATCAGAATTAGCGTCTGCATTTTGAATACTTGATAAAATATTAACTTTTTCACAAACACTATCAAGTTTTTGTCTGATTTGTTCGCAATTATGATTTTGATATTTAAGTGGTGGAACGTATATTGCGCTAATATTGTTTGCCCTTGATGCACATCCAACAAGAGAAAGCAATATAATAAAGGTAGTAATTTCTTGTATGCGTTTTGCTCTCATTTCTCACTCCCGGCACAAGGATCCTCTTCCTCTTCCTCCGAACGCTCCTTGTACCAATGGCAAAAACGCACAACACCAGCTGCAGTTCCGGCTGCCACAGCGACCCCTGCAACAATAGGCGCTGCAGTAACGACGAGGGGAGCGCTGGATATTCCGAGTGCAACGGACAAGGCCGTCAATCCCGTTGGTGCAGCTAAGGCTGCTGCGACGCCTGTAGCAGCAGAAGCTGCACCAGCGAGACCCGAGACTGCAGCCGTTGATTTTGCCAATCGCTTGAGTTCGAGCTCTTTCTTGAGCTTCCGACGAAATTTTGTCATTCGTCCCTCTCCTCTGGCCAACTCGTAATTGACCGGTTCACGCACACGCGCGCGTGAACCGGTGATCTATCCAAATAGAACGTTTCACCAGGATAGGAAACGGGAACTGCCCTCCATCAAATCCTCCGCAGCGAGAAGGCTATCAGGACTGTAACATGAGTCCCAGCCTGCATTTTACCCTGCCGCAAGATACGATTTCAGCATATTTCGCAGCAGGTCGATGCCCCTTCGAAGCGTCTCCCCGTTAACTTCCTCCCCTCCTACCTCCAGGTAGTTGAGCCAGAAAAGCGTCACCAGCCAGATTTCCTCGGTGAGGAGCGCCCGCTCCTTCTCGTCCAGGGGCCTGAGCACCCCCAGGGCGACGGAGCTGTCGACCGAGTGCCGGACCAGGGCGAGGAGGGCGTGGTGGGTCTGGTGGAAGCGCTCCCGCAGGAGCGGGTCGGCCATGATCAGGGCCGTCAGCTCGCGCTTGAAGAAGCGGTAGCGCCAGTTGTACTCCTGAATCATGACGAAGGTCCGCTCCATCGCCTCCAGGGTGCCGGGGGGGCAGGTATCGGTGATGAGCCGGTACTGCTCCAGGCCATAGGCATCCATCTGCTCGAAGATGGCGCGGATGATGTCTTCCTTGTTGCGGAAATGGTAGTAGAGGTTGCCGGGGCTGATGCCTGCGGCAGCGGCGATATGGTTGGTGGTCACCGCCCTGGTTCCCTGCTCGTTGAAGAGTTCGATGGCGGTCTCGATGATCCTGTCGCGGGTTTTCATGGGCGAAACTTTAGCAGATGAAAATGGTGATAGCCACCGGAAATAATCCCGTTTCCGGCGGCTATCCGGCCCGGATGGCTCAGTAATCCAGGTGCGCCGCGCGGGCCTTCTCCAGAATCCGGCTGAACAGCCTGATGCGGATCAGCATCCCCCGCAGCCCGAAGCGGGCGAGGGTTGGAAGCACCCGGTGAAACGGCACCGCCTTGACCCAGAGATTGGCCAGCTCTTCGTTGAACTCCCGAAGCGGCAGCGTGGTGGGGAGGAGCGCGTGGATCATGTCGTACAGCTCCGGCTTGCGGGAGATGAGCTCCCCCTCCCTGGCCGCATAGAGTTCGGTGCCGGGAAGCGGCGTCAACACCGTAAAGGTGGCGTACTTGTGCTTGAGCCGCCGCACATGGGCCAGAAGGTTCCTGAAATCCGCCCGGGTATAGGCCGGATCGACCATGTAGGACGCATACATCATCACCCCCAGGTCGTCGAGGATCTTCACCGCCTGTTCCTGCTGGGCAATGGTCACCCCCTTTTTCATGGCGGCGAGCCGCTCGTCGGAACATTCCTCCATGCCGACGAACACCTGGGCCAGGCCGATCCTGGCCCATTTGGCGAACAGCTCCGGGTGATCGACGATGGTATCAACCCGCCCGTAGAGGAAATAGTTCTTCCTGATCCCCGCCTCACGGATCAGGTCGGCCAGCCGGTCCATCCGCTTCACGTCGCACATGGACTCGTCGTCGCAGAAAAAGACGTTCGGCTCGGCGACTCCCCGCAGCTCCTCCACCACCGATTCCGGCGAGCGCCGCAGGTACTTGCCGCCGGTGATGGACCAGAGGGCGCAGAAATTACAGCGGGCGGTGCAGCCGAGGGAAGTTCTCACGGAGGCGAGGGGTTTGAACCATTCGCTGAAGTAGTGCGTGCGGTAGGGGGCGGTGAGGGTCCGGTCGGGAAAGGGGAGCTCGTTCAGGTCGGTATAGGGGCGGGGCTCGCTGAAGGCCATGCCGCCGGGGTTCGGGATCGCCACCCCCTTGATGGGGGCAAGGCTCCCGCCGGTCTCCA
>NZ_JAUQXO010000040.1:0-3434 GCF_030834625.1 Geobacter sp. | reverse complement strand
GCCTTCGCTGTTTCGGACATCTATCAGGACCTCTTCGGGGAAGGGTCGTTCACCGGCAAGGGGATTTACGACGTGGACGCCTTCGAGGTTTCGCTGGCGGGCCGCGTGCCGGAAAACGCCATCCTGAGTCACGATCTCTTTGAGGGGACCTTCGCCCGCTGCGGGCTGGCAAGCGACATCACGCTGTTCGAAGAGTTCCCCTCTCACGCGGAAGTCGCCGCTTCCCGCCACCACCGGTGGGCACGGGGGGACTGGCAGCTTCTCCCCTGGATTTTCGGAAAACGGGGCAAGGGCATCACCGTCATCGCCCGCTGGAAGATGATCGACAACCTGCGGCGCTCCCTCTCTACCCCGGGGATGCTGCTGCTCCTCCTCGCTTCCTGGCTCGTCCCGGCAGCTCCGCCCGGCGTGTGGGCCCTGTTCGTCATTGCGAATATCGCCTTTCCGGCCATTCTCTCCCTCATCACCGGCCTGGTGCCCCACCGCCGCGGCATTTCCGTGAGAAACCACCTGCGGGGCGTGCTCGACGACTTTCTTGTGGGCGCCGGGCACACGGCCGTCGTCCTTACGCTGCTTGCCCATTACGCATGGCTGATGCTGGACGCCATCTGCCGTACCCTCGTGCGCCTCTTCATCACCCGCCGAAGGCTTCTCCAATGGGTGACCGCCGCCCATGCAAAAAAAACCTCCGCCTTTTCGTCTCGCTTCTTTTTCCAGAGGTTTCTCGGCGCCGAAGGCATAGCCTTGGCCTCTCTGCTTCTGACGGCCCTCCTTGCCCCCGGAGCGCTTCCCGCGGCAGTCCCGTTCATCGTGCTCTGGGCAGCCTCCCCCTTCGTCATGCGCCAGCTCAGCATCCCCCCTGCGACCAGTCAGGACGAGATCCAGCCGGAAAGGGAAGTGACACTCCTGCGCCTGACCGCCCGGCGCATCTGGCGCTTTTTCACCACCTTCGTGACGGCCGGGGACCACTGGCTCCCTCCCGACAACTTCCAGGAAGAGCCCCATCCGGTTATCGCCCACCGGAGCTCCCCGACAAACTTCGGTCTCTATCTCCTTTCGGTCGTTGCCGCCCGGGACTTCGGCTGGACCGGCCTGTCCGACGCAGTGGACAGACTCGATGCAACCATGGGAACCCTGGAGGAACTCCCCCGTTTCCAGGGGCACTTTTACAACTGGTACGAAACCCGGGATCTGCGGACGCTGGAGCCAAAGTACATCTCATCCGTGGACAGCGGGACTCTTGCCGGTCACCTCCTCGCCCTCTCCCAGGCGTGCAGGGAGATGACGCAGCGTCCCCTTCTCTCCCCGGCCGCCCTGAAGGGGATCGGCGACACCGCATGCCTCTTTCGCCATGCCGTGGAGGAGCTCGGCACGGGGGAGGATGTTCGGCACCTGCTCGACTCCATTGGAGACATCGAGTCCGACATCGCTGCCGCGCCGTCCGGTTTCGCCGGCCAGGTCTCCTTTTGGCGCGCGCTGGAGGCCAAAGCGGAAGCGATCGCCGCCTCGTTCGGAACACCCGCACAAGGGAACGCAGAGAAAGGACAGAGCGAAGCGCAGAGCTGGGGAGAGCTTCTCCTTGACGACATCAGAAGCCATCGGCGCGATGCCGATCTCCTCCTCCCCTGGGTCATGATGCGGGAAGAATGGGGGCCTGAGATGAAGGGAGCCGTGGGGGAAGAGCAAGAGCTCTGGAATGGCCTCCTCGATCTTCTCGAGGCCGATACCCCCCTGGCGCGCATGCCCGATCGCTGCGAAGCCGCAGTCGAAAAGCTTTTGCAGCTGCAGACGCTCACCAATGCACGGGAGCGCCGTGCCCGCCTCGACACCCTGATCGGGGCCTTCGAGCTGTCGGGAGAGATGTGCGGCATTCTCACGGAGCGTCTGGACAGGATCGCCGGGAGCGCACGGCGACTTTTCGACGAAATGGACTTCAGTTTTCTCTTCGACCAGGACTGCCGGCTCTTTTCCATAGGCTACCGCGTCGACGAAAGGCGCCTCGACCCCAGCTTCTACGACCTCCTTGCCTCGGAATCACGCCTCACCAGCTTCATCGCCGTCGCAAAGGGGGAAGTTCCCCCTGCCCACTGGTTCCGTCTGAGCAGGGCGCTGATCCCGGTTGAGAAGGGTGCGGCACTTGTCTCGTGGTCCGGCTCGATGTTCGAGTATCTCATGCCCTCCCTCGTAATGTACACGCCGCGTGGCAGCCTCCTGGACCAGACCTGCCGGATCATTGTCGAACGCCAGATCAGCTACGGAAACGAGAATGGCGTGCCGTGGGGAATCTCCGAGTCGGCCTACAACACCCGCGACCTCTCCTTTGCGTACCAGTATTCCGCCTTCGGCATCCCCGGCCTGGGACTCAAGCGCGGCCTCGGCCAGGACCTGGTGATTGCCCCCTACGCATCGGTGCTGGCGGCAATGTATGCCCCTACCGCAGCGGCACGGAATCTCATCTGGCTGGAAGAAGTGAACGGCCGCGGCCCCTATGGCTTCTACGAGGCCCTGGATTTTACCCGCGCCAGACTTCCCGAGGGGACCAAGGCAGCGATCGTCAAGGCATACATGGCACACCACCAGGGGATGTCCCTGGTGGCCCTGGACAACGTCATCCATGACGGCATCATGCGGCACCGTTTCCACCGCGAACCGATGATCCACGCGGCCGAGCTCCTCCTCCAGGAACGGATGCCCCGCGACGTGGGCGTTGCCCGCCCGCTCGCCGATCAGGTCCAGACCGCGAAGGTATGGGAAGCGGTCCAGCCGGTGCTGCGCCGTTTCCACACCCCCAACCACCGCCTCCCCTCGACACACCTCCTCTCCAACGGCCGATACGCCGTCATGGTCACCGCCGCCGGCTCCGGTTACAGCCGCTGGCAGGACATGGCCGTCACGCGCTGGCGCGAAGACGTGACCCGGGACGCATGGGGAAGCTATATCTTCCTGCGCGACATGGAAAGCGGCACCGTGTGGTCTGCGGCCTACCAGCCGACGGGCGTGGAGCCGAAGCGCTACGAGGTGACCTACGCCGAGGACAGGGCACGCATCGTCAGGTACGACGACACCCTGATCACCGCCCTCGAAATCATCCTGTCGCCGGAGGACGATGCCGAACTGCGCGCCCTCTCCATCACCAACAGAGGGACAACCGCCAGGGAGATCGAGACCACCTCGTACGCAGAGATCGTCATCGCACCCCAGGGGGCGGACATCGCCCACCCCGCCTTCTCCAACCTCTTCGTCCAGACGGAATATCGCCGCGACTCCACAGGGCTTGTGGCCCACCGGCGGCTTCGCTCCGCCGACGACTCACCCATCTGGGCAGCCCACGTGGTCGCCATGGAAGCGGGGAGTGGCAACGGCATCGAGTACGAAACCGACCGGATGCGTTTCCTCGGGCGGGGCCATACGATCCGCATGCCCGCTTCCGTCAT
>NZ_JAUQXO010000039.1:0-114854 GCF_030834625.1 Geobacter sp. | reverse complement strand
ATGCCAAGCAACTTGAGTCAAAGGCCAGAAAGCATATGCGGCATTTACAGAACAACCGAACCAAAGTGAAAAAGTTCTTCGAGCACCCCTGTGCTGCCTATGCATCTTAATTGCTCTGTTTATTTGCCGGAGTAATATTTAACTTATTAGAAGCGAGCTCCAGCATATATTCCGTTGCCGGTGATATAAAATACGTGTCGTCCATAGACTGCTTTGGTTTATGCTGCAGCAAATGATAAACAAGCTGGTTGACTGATACTTTATCTGATACCAGTACTGCCCAACCTGAAGCGACTTGCTCCTTAAAAAACTCTGCGCCATAATCACTTGTTATAACAGAAGGCACCCCAAAACTTTCTGCTTCTATCACAGTAGAGGAACTATGGGTTACATGGACATCGGTATGACGTAGTAATGCAAAAAGAGGAAGATCGGTAGCAACCGTTATATCGATGTTCAGATTTCCACAGTTTATAAAAATATCATGGATCAACTTTCTTTTATCTAGCATACAAGGATGAAGGCGAATCCACCAAAAATAAGAAGGGTCTGCAGTTGCTATAGCTTCAAGGATAGGCTTTAATTTTTCTTTGTCATCTATACCAAACTGTAAAGTGACCAGAATCTTTTTTTTATCCCAATACATAGCCCCGGCTTTATGTATAACATCATCATATCTTCTTACCATCTCACTAGTACTTTCTAGCCATAAATTTAGCCATGGGTTCCCACCAACTATAGGACGGTGATGGCTCTCCACTGTATAACTCCACTGCTCGATAGCAGCAGCATCAGCATCTCTCCAACACCAGAATAAAGAAGGAAGCATTCCATATCCATTCTGTGGCAGCTTATTCCATCTACCATAGGCAACGTGCAAAGGTCCCTGTAATCCATGTTGAAGATCAAAGCATGGAATATTATTCCCTCTGCATGCCAGACAGAATGCCATACCTTCAATGCTGTAATAACTGACAATAGCAGCTATTTTAGGTCTGACTTTGTCCAGAATTTTATTATAATAGAGAATATACTGTTTGATACTAAACACCAATTGAATTAACTTTTCAGCACTTGGAACTGAAATTCCCAGATTTTTACCATCGACGTAGTTGATAAAATTTTGAAATTGTGGCAATTCGCAATGCAATGATGACTTAAATTTCGATCGCAGAAATCCCTTTATTTTCGCCAAATTTAGGCCAGGTTGAACAAATTTTGAGGATGTCTTTCTTGGAATAAGGTAACTAGTTGATGGAGTAATCAACAGGGAGGAGAGTCCTTCATCACTTAAGACACTTATTAAAGGATCGCAAAATTTTTCATACCAGCTTCCATCCACGCTGGCAAATGATACCCCATCACTGTAAAACAAGGCATCTGCTTGCTTGAGCCGGGCACATTTTTTCTTGTCCTTATATGTAGCGTAAGCAAACTGGTGCAGATCTCTGAGTATGTCGATGGCTGCCGCAAAATATTTGTTACGTCCGGGCCGTGTTGCGACCTTTACATGGTGATGGGCATAAATTGAAAAGTTAAGGTGAATACGAATAAATGGCCAGATTTTTAGGCTATCAACCTCCCACTTATCAACTGGGAAAAGTTCTTCTGCCTCGTTTATGAAGTCCATTATTTCTGATGTCAGCATGTTGCTCTCTTAAATAAATTCCAAGGCATAGGATAAACTTTAGCACTTAATAACCATGTAAGAACAAAGCAAATAAAGAAAGTTAAAGTTGAAGCCTGGGCAGCACCGACTGAACCATTTAGTTTGATAAACAGATAGTTAAATCCAATGTTAAAGATTGCAGAAGTAAACGTAACCCATGCAAGAATTCTTGTTTTACCAGCAAAGAAGATGTAGTTAGCAACCATGTAATACATCCCGCTAAAAGAAAAACCTAGACAAACCCAAAAAATGTACGCCTGGGCTCCAACAAAATTCTTGCCCACATAAAACGAAAGAAACCACGGCACAACCGTCGAAATAAGAATTGCCATAAAAAATATCAAAAAGAAATAGGCGTACGTCATCCTCACTAGTCGTCGCTTACCTTCATGATTGATTTCAGACAACTGGCGGTACAACCACGGTGCATACGCCTGATTAAAAGAGGAAGCGCCTAAATCAATGATGCTGCCGAACTGGTAGGCCACCGAATATATGCCAGCCGTCGCCACTCCCACCATATTGGTTAGGAAGACCCGGTCAGTCTGCATGATCAGTAGCGCTCCGAGGGCATGGGGAATGAGGGGAAGCCCGAACGTAAGCGCATGGTCGACGGACGCCCGCTCGTAGCCGAACTTGAGCCAGCGGTTCTTGATGAGGAATAAAACCGCCACCAGGGCGAAAATGCTCAGCGTCATCAGTTGCGCCTCAAGTCTCCCCTGCCAGTTTTTTCCGTAGCCCACCACAAGCAGGACCGTCAGACCGACATTCACCAGAGTTTGAAGGTTCTGAAAAAGGCCAAAAAAGACCGGCTTATTTTCAACCTGCCACATGGTCAAGACGATAAGCCCAATAAACTGCGTAACCGCGAAAAGCACAACCGCCCACAGCCACTCGCGGGGAAATGCCGATAGCCGGCTGATGGGACCAGCAAATACCCACATAACAGTTGAAACCACAGCGGTGCTTACCAGCAGTATCAGGAAGCAATTCCCGATATACCTTGGTAGATCTATCTCGTTCCTATCGAAATACCTAACGCTAACAGCGCCGTGAAGGCTGAGCCCCACAAACGGGGTGACGATCCCAACCAGCACCGTGAACATGGCGGTGATTCCATAATCCGTCGGCGTCAGATATCGGGTGAGAACCGGCATCATAAGGAACGGGATAGCAGCGTTGACGATCCTTGATATGGTATAGATGCCCGCTGATCTAAGCAGTGAAGAAGATAATATTTTTTTAAGCATTTATTGTTCGAGAAACCATTTGTAACCCCGGTCTTGCCGTTCATTTCGGGATGAAACTGCGGCCACACATATTATTTTCCTGATGGGAGCTGCTACCTGCGGCTATTGTAATCGCAGTCAAACAAACAGTTGCCGGATAACGAGGCCGTACAGTATTAGATTTGTAGGTTGTGGGTCACCGCTTTTAAGCAATTTCAAGAAAACATTTCAATATGTTTAACCCATCTCTGCCGCTTTTCTCAGGATGGAATTGGCAGCCATATACATTCCCTTTTCTAATTGCAGCCGCAATCAATTGTCCATTGTAATAACAATCAGCAAGCCTTTGGTCGTGATGTGTAGGTACAGCAGAAAATGAATGAACAAAATAGAATGAAGATTCTGGTAGTATATTCCCCAAAATGGTTCCCTTCCACGAGACGCTTTCGGGTAAACAAATATTATTCCAACCGATGTGAGGAATTTTGTGCGGCGTGCCGTCATTGCCCACCCGAGGGATAGCAACAACTTTGCCGGAGATAAGACCCAAACCGGCATTTGCACCGAATTCTTCACTCTCATCCAGCATCATTTGCATCCCCAGACAAATACCAAGAAAAGGACGCCCTTTAGCTGCAAACTTCTTGATTGGCTCAACCAGCCTTCGTTCGGTCAAACCTAACATTCCATCTGCAAATGCTCCAACTCCAGGCAATACGAGATAATCTGCATCTGCAATTTTTCTAACATCATCTGTCAATAGGACAGAAGCGCCGCAATGCTCAAAAGCACGGGCAACACTCAAGAGGTTGCCGATGCCATAATCGATAACTGTTACACGTTGCATGGAGCTCCTCTCCTGACATGTATGCCCCTTTGGAGCGCCTCAATACGGACATCCTGTATCGTAAGCTTCTTGTAGTGCAGCGCTCCTGCAATCGCAACGGCATCAGCCTGACCAGCCTTCACCACTTGCTCAAAATCGTCTACCGTCCCCAGACCACCGCTGGCGATTACGGGGATCGAGACTACCCGCGAAACAGAAGACGTCAGTTCGCAATCAAAGCCTCTGCCGGTCCCTTCCATGTCAACAGATGTCAAAAGGATCTCACCGGCACCGAGTTCGCATCCCTTCTGTGCCCACTCTAACACGTCGAATCCGGTCTTTTCCCTGCCGTTGTCGTAATAGACTTCCCATTTCCCTGGTGCAGTGCGCTTTGCTTCGATCGAGAGAACCATGCACTGAGCACCGAACTTCTGTGATATTTCATGGATCAATTCCGGTCGTTTTACGGCAGCCGTATTCACCGCCACCTTGTCGGCTCCAGCCCGTAAAATTTCTCGAGCATCATCCACAGAACGAACACCGCCACCGACGGTTATTGGAATAAACACGTCCTGTGTCGTTCGCCGCACAATGTTCAGAAAGCTGCTTCGTTCGTACAAGCTAGCTACAACATCAATGTAAATGATCTCGTCGATACCCTGCTCATAGTACTCTTTCGCAAAGACGTTCGGGTCACCAATTTTTCGGAGTCCCTCGAGATGAATCCCTTTAATCAGGTTGGTTCCTTTGATGTCGAGTCTCGATATGATTCTGATGTTACTGGCCATGACGAGACTGATCCCCAAACACAGTATGCCGAAGTTTCCATGTACCGTTATCGAGTTTCCAGAGATGCGGTGAACGAAACTGGTCGGCCAGCGTCAGAAAATAATCCCGGTCCATCACAGGTTGCCCGAACATTTTGGAAGCTATCGGGAACTCTTTCGCTGGGATGCTCAGATACCTGAAGATATCTTCTGCAAAGCGTTCGGGAAACTCGCCATCAAACTTCTTCACCAAAGCCACGCCCTCTTCCCGGGTGATTTCTTCGTTACGAATCTCCTGAGCGGCATCGTATGTCGCACGGCCTATACCGAACTTGATGTAGGTGGTGTAGTAGTGGAAGTCATCGATTCGGTCGTCTATGCTGTTGTACTTGCTGTAAGTGCCGGGAGTCCTCTCCGGGGATGCCTCGAACCCCCCGTTTTCAACCGCATAGTAGTAGCACTCCTGGGGGTGCCATTTGAGGTAGTAGCCAAGGTAATGCACCTCGGTATTGGTTTTCTCAATTTCTTCAGGATCGGCAGGGTAATACGGCTGCAGGTCGTTGTCGTCAAGGCCAAAGCAATTCTTGAGGTCCGCTACAGATGTGCCGCCGAGGTACACTCTGCTCTTGTCTTCGGCAGTGAAATATGACCAGTCTCGCTTTGCCGTTGCCGTATCTGCTATGGGGTTG
Organism: Geobacter sp.; assembly: GCF_030834625.1. Classification (NCBI taxonomy): domain Bacteria; kingdom Pseudomonadati; phylum Thermodesulfobacteriota; class Desulfuromonadia; order Geobacterales; family Geobacteraceae; genus Geobacter; species Geobacter sp. The sequence continues at coordinate 109,674 of NZ_JAUQXO010000039.1, read as the reverse complement.
CCGTACTCTGCCTCATCCTCCCCATAGAATATGAGCGGAATCTTGTGAAGGATCGCTATCTTCGGAGCAAGTGATTTCTGCCCGAAAATGAACGGTTGAAACGGGTGGAAGAGATTCTCTACCGCCAGCCGCGTCAGGAGCCGGTGGACCCTGCCGTTTGGAGTACACAGAAAATTGTCGAATCCGGCGTGGAGCCATGCCTGAAAGTTTCTCCAGCCCCATTCAGTATATATATGCGGTGCCCACGTCACCGTCAGGGGATGCATCCCATACTTGTACTTCAGTACATGAGATTGATAGAAACTGTCCTTGCCGCCCGAGCCTGGAACAAGGCAGTCGTACGAGCCATCCTTGCTTCGATGGCGGTCGCACAGATCCCTGAGCTCACGCTCGCGCTCCTGCCAGTCTATGGTTTTGTTCTTCTGTTCAGCGACTCGACATGCGTCACACACACCATCAGTAAAGCCGATTGTCTGTTTTTTGCTGTTTTTCGTGTGGCTGTACTCAATCGCCGAATTCGGTCTCTGATTCGAGATCACGCATTTTTTGCAGAAGGTGACCTCGCGCGGCAACCCGTAAAGCGCCTCAAGCTGGTCTGCTGACTGGATAAATTTTTCTAGGTCTCCGCGTTCAGGTATTGGATATGCCTTCATGGAATGAATCTCCTCTGCTTGTGTTGGTATATCAATTGTGACGATACCCTCGGAAAGTGGCATCCTTTTCGAGGTACAATTTCTCTGTTTGCGAAACCATGCTGGTCAACTTCTTGTTAAAGTAGTTGGTCAGGAGCCTCGTATTCGCATCACTAAGGCTTTGATGAAACTCCTCATCGGTCATGGCGGTGAAATTAATAGATACGAGGTCTGAATTGATATGCTTGTTCTCGTAGAAATCCTCGCAGCCCTTCAACAGTCCCTTTTCGATAGCCTGGTAATATAGCGGTGCACCTGGGTAGGGAGTAACAGGCCGGATTGTACGCATTTGGGCACCATCGTCGTACTTCAGGAGAAACTCGACTCCCTTTTCGAGTGTCTGGCGACTGTCTCCGATATTGCCAAAAATGATATTGTAACCTGGGCTTATTCCGGCTTCCAATGTCGCTTCAATGCCTTTCACGATCTGCTTCGTCGTCAAGGACTTATGCATATTTCTTAGTACTTGGTCATCCATGGCTTCGATACCGTAGTTTATGAAGACACAACCGGCACGTTTCATCAGCTGTAACGTATCAGGTTTTGCGTAGTTGAGACGCCCGTTGCAATCCCATTTAATATTGAGTTTCTCCCGCAGAAAATCCTCGCACAGGCTCTTGACCCTCTCTTCGGATGACATTAAAAGTTCATCTGAAAAAGCAATATAAGTAATCCCGAAGTCCCGTTTCAGCAGTTTGATTTCTTCTATGATGCTCTCGTTGCTCCGAGGTCGGAATCCCTTGTCCATGCGATAACAGAACGTGCATTCGAAGGTGCATCCACGGCCGGACAGCACCGGCATGACAAAGTCCGAGTTGCTGGCGTGTGGCATCCTAAGAAGCCGATAATACTCCATAGAGAACAAGTCAAAGGCCGGAAAAGGGATCGAGTCAATATCCTCGATCAGCGGCCTGCGTTCATTAACAACGACCCTGTCACCGTCCTTGTAGGCGATTCCCTTAATACCATCAAATGAACGCTTTTGTGAAACAGCATTCAGCAGTTCCAGAATGGTTATTTCCCCCTCACCGATCACGATTACATCGGCGTGTGTCTTGTTAAGAAAAAACTCGGGCTCCGGGGCTGGCCCATGGCCACCTATGATATAGAACGGACGTTTTTTTGCACGGTTCACTGAATCTGATATTCTTAGTGCTTTTCTGTACTGATAGTAGCCGGCAATAAAGCTGAATCCGACTACATCGAAATCGTTGTTATCAAGAAAATGCGTTAGGTGCTTGTCAGGATAATGATTCACATCCTGATTGTAAATCTGGACATCATGCCCTTCACGCCTAAGTACCGCGGCAATATATGCGAGACCCTGCGGAAACCAGTGAATGTAAGAATCATTGTCATATACCACTAGTAAAATTCTCATTTTATCGGTTCCCTTTATTCCTTCTGTTTAGAATTACCACCTCAAAGTATGACAGATCAGACTCGGTATCAATATCCAGTGATCGTTCCTTCGGCATCCGATAGGCAACGGTTTTATCAGTGACGAGACCGTTTCCTGATAAAAGCCAGTCAGTCTCTGCAACATAGACCGCGCCATTCAAGGCATACACCTGTGGCAGGTCCTGGCGCCGACCCCATTCACCAGAAAACAACGGAACCAGGGTCCCTGTGTCGTCTATCTTGTACATCCAGTACGGACTCTTGTCGGGTTCAACCACTGAGACACAGGACTTGGCCTCAGTTTCGGTGATGAGCCGGATGCAACTGTCGATATCTTCGATGCTGCGCAACGGCGAAGTCGGTTGCAGGAGAACTACCAGGTCGTACCTCTCAGGCAGAGCGTTGAGCGCATGAAGAACCGGAACTATACCCGGCGTGTCATCAAGACCCAGCTCTTTCGGGCGCAGAAACGGGACCTCACAGTTCCACTTCAGTGCAACGTCGGCAATTTCCTGGTCATCGGTGGAAACAATTAGGCGATCGATATACCGGGAGTTTTTTGCCTCTTCTATAGTCCAGGCAATCATCGGTTTCTGTGCAACCTCGCGTATGTTCTTACGCGGCACTCCTTTGGAGCCGCCACGTGCGGGTATTATTGCAAGCACCGTCTTACCGTTGATCATGCAAACACCTCAGGAAACTCTCCATTTGCTCGTTCGTAATCGTCTACCCTGCCGATATCGAGCCAGTATTCCCGAACCGGGAAGGCCGCTGTCTCTATATTTTGAGCGATGAGGTTCTCAAACAACGTCGGCATATCGAAGTACTCTTCCCGGGGAATGAGCTCCAGACACTCCGGATTCAGCACATACAGTCCTGCATTTACGAAGAAGCGCTGAATCGGCTTTTCTTCAATACCTGTCAGACGATGCCTGTCGATGTTTACCACCCCGTATGGCACCTGAAAATCGTATTCACGTACGCACATAGTTGCTGCCGCTTTGTAGTCGGTATGAAAATCGAACAGCTGCTTGAAATTTACTTTCGTAAGCACATCACCGTTCAATACTAGAATGGGCTGAAGCGGGGTTTCCGGAAGCAGAGCAAGTGCCCCGGCAGTACCCAACCTTTTAGCCTCGTGCAGATACCTGATCTCAACTCCAAAACGGGAACCATCGCCAAAGTACTCACGAACCATTTCCGCCTTGTAGTTGACAGCGATGAAAAACTTGTGGAATCCGAATTCCTTGCAGCTCTCTAGGATCGTCTCCAGTATCGGCTTATTTCCTATTTTCAGCAGCGGCTTCGGGCAATCCTTCGTGAGGGCTCCCAAACGTGTGCCGAGGCCACCTGCCATCAGTACAACCCAGTTGTCCCGTCTGGTGATATCGATCAACTCATCCCAGACCTCTAAACCAATAACGCATCCATTCTCATCAAGAACGGGAATTTGACGTAGCTGTTTTTCCTTCATCAAAGCCAATATTTTCTCGCGGCCTTCAGCAAGGCTGACAATGGTTGGTTCCCGGAACATAATTGACTGAACCGGTTCGTTAAGCGAGACTCCTTTTAAAATCGCTCTGCGTACATCTCCATCCGTCAACGTCCCCAAAAGTAAGTTTCGCTCGTCAACCACCAATGCGATCTGTAAAGAACTTGCATCAATGATTTCGATTGCTTTGAGTACAGGAATTGTCGGTTTGATCAGGACTTCCTTCCAGCGATTCATATCAGCAACACCTTGGCAGGTACACCTTTAACAGTGGTTTTCCTGTCAACATTTGATACAACAACTGCACCAGCCGCCACAAGGCATTGCTCACCAATCGTGACTCCATGGATCATCGTGGCCCCAGTACCTACGTGCGTCCCATCTCCGACTGTTACTCCACCAGAAAGGGTCACACCGGGAGCTATATGGACATTATCGCCGATTATGCAATCATGATCCACAGAGGCATGGGTATTGATAATGCTGTTGCCACCGATACGACAACCAGGCTGAATGACCGCACCGGCCATAACATGAGCTCCTTCACCGAGCACAACATCCAAAGCAAGGACCGCAGACGGATGAACAACCGTGGCAAAGTTATACCCCATGCCCTTGAATCTATCAAATAGCTGTTGACGTTTGACCGGTAGACCTACTGAGCCAAGGCCATTTACTAGTTGAACCTCCGAAGGAGGGAATTCATTGACAACGTCGTCTCCTCCAAGTACAGGAACCCCAAGAATTTCAGTCCCATGCATTGAAAGGGCAGGATCAACAATGCCCGCAATAACTGTAGACGATGCCAGCAGAGTATCAATCAATACCTTGGCATGACCACCGGCTCCCAGGATAATGACAGGTAAGCTCATAAACCAACCACCTCATCAACTGAAAAATCACGCCGCGCCTTCCTATTGAGCAGATCCCAATACTGCATAGGCGACAAGCCATTAGCCGGCCTCTTAACTGCAAGGTTTTCAGCAGCGAATGACTCACCAGCAGTTATCGTGCGGGACGCAACCAGACTTTTCCTGGCTACATTAATGTTTTTTAGTTCACTTGGTCTTGGATGTTTTCTACCAGAACCAAGCGCCCGCTCGACAATGCGAATAGCAGCCACCATCTGCTTCAGTTCAGTTGGTTCAAGCGACGCCTTGTGGTCAGGCCCTGGCAGATTACGATCGAGAGTGAAATGTTTTTCGATGATTACAGCGCCACGGGCGACAGCTGCGATCGGTACGGCAATACCTTCCGTATGATCTGAATAGCCAACCGGCAAACCGAAGGCGCTCCTCAGGGTATCCATCACCTTGAGACTAACGTCTTCAATCGGGGCCGGATATTCGGTAGTGCAGTGCAGAAGTGTCACCTTATCCTGCAAAATTGCCTGCCCCTCACAAGAGCAGTATGCTGCAAGAAAGGCTTCTATTGATGGCTTGCTGTCGCTTAGATAGCCAAAGGCCAACACACCTAGAGCATCCTCAATCTCACCCAAAGTACTCATACCCGTAGAGAGAATCACTGGTTTGCCGGTCTGGGCGATCTTGAGAAGTAAGGGAGCGTTGGTGATATCTCCAGAGGGAATCTTGATACATGGCAGATCAAATCGCCCTGCTAGGAGGTCCACGCTTTCAAGATCAAATGGAGTTGAAAGGAACTGAATGCTGCAAGCACGACAATGCTCAATCAGGGATTCATGGGAACGTTCATCCAGTTCCAGCTTGCGGATCATCTCGTGCTGGGATTCATCGGCATCTGTTGACTTGGTCTGATACTCTGCTTTAGGAGCTGAGCAGCTCACCAGCTTGTCCGCTTTGAAGGTCTGAAACTTGACGGCATCGGCACCGGCTTCAGCGGCGACCTCCACCAACTGTTTTGCCAAATCGAGAGAACCGTTGTGGTTCACCCCTGCCTCCGCGATTATATAGGTGTGGTGTGCTTGCATCGTGTCACTCAAAGGTCATAAAAATGTTTTGTACTGCTAAGGTTGGCTTGCTTCAGGTGGTCCTTAATGTGTGAGGCGGACTCACCATAGCCATAGAGTGAAACACCCTGCTTGATCCCTTCCCTGAACGATGGAGAAAGAACTTTATTGATTGCTGCTACTATTGATTCTTTTGTCTCAAGACAGTCAACAATCGAATCGGCCTTAAGACGCCCAGACTGACGATCACCGATGTTCACGGTTGGTGTTTTACAGGCAGGTGCCTCAATGATACCACTGGAGGAGTTACCGATTACAGCATCAGCAAGCTGCAACGCACTCAAGTAACGTATCTGCCCCATAGAGGTAAATACGGCGACACGACCTTTGTGGTAATCTGCGTATTCATCGATCATCTGTCCCAGCATCCTGCCATCGGTGTCGGAGTTAGGCTTGGTAAAAATGATCTTTGCGTCAGGAAAACGATCCAGCGCATCAAGGAGTGCCTGCATAGCTGCACTAGGCTCAATAGTACCAAGGGTTGCAGGATGATAGGTGACCAGAAAATAGGTATTACCCAATTCAAAGCTTATGCTCTGTTCTAGCTGTGGTTTATCCAGAAGCTGCAGACGTTTGATGTTCTCAACACCAACAGCCCCGACATTAAAAACCGTATCAGGATGCTCACCAAGTTGGATTACCCTTTTGCGATACGGTTCTGCAGCTACAAAATGCAATTGCGACATCTTTGTGACGGCATGGCGGATGCTTTCGTCAATAGCACCTTCCGTTGTCTCTCCGCCGTGAATGTGGGCCACGGGAATCCGAGCCACCAGCGCCGCCTGGGCGGCAGCCAGAATCTCGTAACGGTCACCCAGAACAACCATCGTGTCCGGCTTCAAACGCTCCAGTGCATCGGCAAAACCGATCACCCCAAGCCCGATTGACTTGGCAATCCCAACGGGGGTGTCGCTTGAAAGCAACATCTCAACCTTGGCATCGATAGTAAACCCGTCGTCCTCAATAGTCCTGTAAGTAAGGCCAAATTCGGGTGAGAGATGCATCCCCGTGGCGATCAACTGTAGTCGAAGGTCAGTGTCAGCCTGAATCTCTTTCATGAGCCAATAGAGCAGCCCATATTCGGCCCTGGTGCCGGTGACAACGCAAACCTTACGCATTGGTAAATCCTGAGGCTAACATCGCACTGCTGGGAATATTGATCAACCGTTGCTCGAGGCTTTCCGCAGTAGAAAGATTCATTTTCGGACAGTCTGTAAACATAGGCAGTTTGTGCATTGGAGTCCAGACAGGCCGGGTCATGATGTCAGTATCATTGGTAGCGGCCAGCAAGGCATCCCGTTGCCAGGCACATCCCTCATCCAACAACAGGGTATTGAGCCAGTAGTTGCTCTGGGAGTTAGCCGGTTCTGAAAAGAAACGGACACCTGGGAGTTTGGTAAATGCATTAGAATAACGCTCGGCCAGAGCACGCTTGGCCACAAGAAATTCGGGAAGTTTTTCTAATTGGGCGCAACCGAGGGCAGCATTGATATTCGGCAAACGGTAATTGTAGCCGATCATGTCGTGATTAAACTCCCAACGGTGGGGGAGCTTGGCTGTGGTTGTTATGTGCTTGGCAAGAATCCCAAGTTCTTCATCGTTTGTAAGGATCGCCCCCCCGCCACCGGTGGTGATGGTCTTGTTGCCATTAAAGCTGAGGGCAGATAACAATCCCCGTTGGCCTGTGTGTTGTCCCTTATAAAATGAGCCAAGCGATTCTGCCGCATCTTCAATCAAAGAGATATTGAATATCTGGCAGATTTCTGCAAGTGAATCAAGGTCTACCGGATGGCCAAAGGTATGCATTGGCACTACAGCTTTGATACGGCGACCAGTCAGGCGATTGTAACATCCATCGGGTCGCTGATCCGCAATTTCTTCAAGGTAGCATTTAAGCTTATAGGGGTTTACACCAAGAGTCCGTTCATCACTGTCAACAAAATGTGGAATTGCCCCGCAATAGGAAACCGCGTTGGCCGTGGCAACGAAAGTCAGGGCAGGCAGAAGAACTTCATCGTCTCTTCTGACATCTGCCAGCAAAAGGCATACGTGCAGTGCGGCCGTACCGTTCACGACAGCTATTGCTCGCTTTACACCAGTATATGACGCCAGCTCTTCTTCAAACCTGTCGACGAATTTTCCAACCGAAGAAACCCATCCGGTATCGAGACACTCTTTGACATAGGTCCATTCATTGCCACTAAAAGCAGGTTCATGTAGCGCAACATGCTGCCTGTTAGCTGGCAGAACTGATCTGATTGTCTCAACTACAGCCTGTATACTTAAACTACTATTCATATATTGTATCGATCAGCCTTGTAGCAGGCCAGATTTAGTGGGTCAGCAAACCATTCAATTGTTTCAGCTAATCCCCGTCGCAATCCATCCTTACCTGCGTATTTGGGCTGCCAACCCGCTTGTGCCAGAGCTTTTCGGTTATCAGCCCAAAGCCGCTCTACTTCACTATTGTCAGGCCTCAGGCGAACATCATCGGCTTCAATCTCGATTTGAACATTCATTATTTCTGCAATCATCGCGACCGTCTCGCCAATTGAAATCTCATAGTTACTTCCGATGTTAATGACTTCACCTACGGACTGATCTGATTCAGAAACAGCAATGAAACCGGCCACTGTATCAGCCACATAGTTGAAATCTCTTGTGGGATGCAATGAGCCCAGCTTGATCTTTCGTGCGCCATTGGCTATCTGTGTTATTATCGTGGGAATAACTGCACGGGCAGACTGTCGGGGACCATAGGTATTGAAAGGGCGAATAATCGAAACGGGTGTGTCAAATGAAGAGTAGAAGGACATGGCAATTTGGTCAGCGCCAATCTTTGATGCCGAGTATGGAGACTGTCCCTGTAAAGGGTGTTCCTCGGTAATAGGAACAAAACGAGCAGTTCCATAAACCTCACTGGTTGAGGTATGTACTACTTTTGCGACCCCCAAATCACGAGCCGCTTGAACCATGTTGAGCGTTCCCTTGACATTAGTATCAACATAAGTATCGGGAGAGTGGTAAGAATAAGGAATGGCAATAAGAGCCGCCAGATGCAAAACAATGTCGCACCCTTTCATTGCAGTTCTCACGCCGTGAGGATCACGGATATCACCTGAAAATACATCAAGTGATTTCCTTATCTCCGGGGCAGAATGATCAAGCCATCCCCAAGAGTTAAAGGAATTATAGTACACAAAAGCTCTAACATCATAACCACGTCTCATCAACTCTTCCGTAAGATGTGAGCCGATGAAACCGTCAGCGCCGGTAATTAGAATTTTCGAGCCTTTTAGTTCCAATCAAATAACCTCTCTTTCAAACTAAGGGAACAGAGTTGGCTTATCATACTGCTCTATATACCACTGATAAGTCTTTCGTATCCCCTCTTCAAGCTCCACCTTATGTCGCCATGCATCCGGGACACGTCCTAAAGCTTGCGGGGAGTGCCATCGGATATTGACGCATCGAATACCAACTCGCCGGGAAACCCGACAACTTTACGTACTGTTTCAGCCAGTTCGCGAATGCCCAGGGACGGGCACCTGTTAGGGTTAAAAATCATCCCTTCACACCCCTGCTGGAGCCGGCATCAATCGGCTCCAGCAGGAAGTCGGTGACAAATCGGTACTGCTCGTTTTTTACCAGTTCCAGCACCCGTGGCATGTCAATATTCATGTAGGCATGGACAATCCGGTTGCGCAGGCAAATAATCGCATTCCAGGCGGTCAGGTCACTGATTTTCACCATGCCGAGTTCTGCCAATCCGTGAAAACTATCATAGGCTGACAATGGCACCTGCTTTCCTGCTGCCTTAAGAAGCTGTTTTGCCTTGCCAATCGCATTTTCAACCAGTACCTGGATTGCATGCAGTACGCCGTTTTGCTCAAGACGAGACAATGTATCCCCTGAGAGGATGGTCGTGCGGGCCTCGTCGAGCAGAGCACTCTGCTCCTGGGCTATGAGTGCCGTTTCCGCTTGATACAGATCAAGCCGCATAGATCTTCTCCCAGTACTGTTCTTCAAGCTCCCGCCAGGTTCTCTGCAAAAACCGGTGCCAGATCAGACTGCCGCCCCCCTTGAGCGGGATCCCTTCTTCTGCCACAACCGCACGCATTGCAAGCCTCGCAGAAGGAAGATCAATCAGGTCGATACTCTGTTCAGAAGATGTACCAAGTTTTTCTGACAGTGTCCTACGAAGTTGTTCGGTGACGGCAAGTTGCTGGATAAAATCCATTTCGCGACTCCATTGGATCGCAATATCCCAGTCACTGTCCGGGCGGGCAGTGCCGGTCGCCCGACTGCCGATCAGTATCGCCAGTTCAAGGGGAGCGAAGGAGTTGAGTATGTCGCTCATGTGGTGCACTTACGAATAGAATCTACCTTCCCTTTTACGCATCAGCACCGCAATATCGATGTCACTTGAACGCGATGTCTGACCCTTGGCAGTTGAACCTCGCTTCACCGCGCCACCCATTTTTCGAAAACCCACTGTTGTCAGGCTTGACCTCCCTGGATGCCTGACGAGAACAGAAGTCCCTCTCCCATCAATCTTCCTTCAACCGATACACTCCGTGATGGGCCTCGGTGTCGGCCCGGTGGGCAGAAAGGTCGGCAGCAACGGCATCGACCTTGACCTCCAATGCATCGACTTTGACTTCCAAGCGCTCCATTCGAGTTTCTAACCGCTCCATCCGCGTTTCCAACCGGTCAACCTTCTCGGCAACCATCTGCTGACCCTCAACAACAAGACCAAGCTTATGCTGGAAATCTTCGGAAAGAATTCCGATGTGATGCTTTGAAAAAGTCCGCCACGGCACGTTCCATTTTCTGAAACCACGATTTAAGGAAGCAACTCTCCGAGCCTTGTAATTTCAAATACGTAACAATAGCAAAGACCGCCGAAAAATTAAAGTGGATAATACAAACAAGCAGTGTTCTAAGGACAAAAAAAGCGGCAACCCTTCATGAAGGATTGCCGCTTTAGTATGGTGATCCCAAGGGGACTTGAACCCCTGTTACCGACGTGAAAGGCCGGTGTCCTAACCACTAGACGATGGGACCAAAACTGTATTTCTGCTTGCTGCGCCGGATTATCTTCCACCCTCGCTTGCATGTGCTGTTTGTGGCTGGGGTGCAAGGATTCGAACCTTGGAATGCCGGAATCAAAATCCGGTGCCTTACCGCTTGGCGACACCCCAAGAGCAAGGACCCTGTTTATAGCAAAAGGCCGTTTAGCCTGTCAAGGGTTTTTTCAGGTTAATTTCGGAGGCTGTTTCCGCAATTTTGCGCCCCCGCTTCGATGGCCTTGACGTTTGCCGGAATGAACTTGTGATTCCGCTCGGGAAGCGTCTCCCGCAGCGCCTCTTCGAGGGAGTGAAGCGATACGGCGCCGGTCTTTCCGGCATAGGCACCCACGGCAACCATGTTTACCATCCGGGCATCGCCCAACTGGATGGCGATTTCGTTCATGGGGATGCGGATCAGTTCGATGTCGCTCCGGGCGAAATCTCCCACCTCTACGAGCGAGGTATTGACGATGCAGATGCCGCCCGCCTTCACCCGAGAGGCGAACTTGTCGAAGGAGGCCTGATTGAGGATGATCGAGACCGACGGGTTGCCGACGACCGGCGAGCCCACCTCACCGTCGGCAATGACGACGGTGCACATGGCGGCCCCGCCCCGCTTTTCAACCCCGTAGGAGGGGAAAAAAGAAACGTTCTTTCCTTCCCCTATGGCGGCGTACCCGAGGAGGTTCCCGGCCAGAAGAACACCCTGGCCGCCGAATCCGGCGATAAAAACGTCATGGCGCATGAAACACAACTCCTTGCAAAGCGATTGACTCCGGCTGACCGCTAGAGCTCCGCAGTGTTCTTGAATACACCCAGGGGAAAGTAGGCGCACATCTCGGTGCCGACGCGCTCGTTGGCGCTGATCGGGTCCATTCCCCAGTTGGTGGGGCATGACGAGAGGGCCTCGATGAAGGAGAACCCCTTCCCCTCCACCTGGTACCGGAACGCCTTTTTGATCTGCCGTTTAGCGTCCATGAGGTTTTTGGGATTATTGACCGCCACCCGGGCAGAAAAGGCAACCCCTTCGAGCTGGGCGAGGAGTTCGGCCATCCTGATGGGAGCGCCATCCTTCCGCTGGTTTCTTCCATAGGGAGAGGTGGAAGTCCTCTGGCCCACGAGGGTGGTGGGGGCCATCTGGCCGCCGGTCATGCCGTAGGTGGTGTTGTTGACGAAGATGACCGTGATGTCCTCGCCCCGGTTGGCGGCATGAATGATCTCGGAAGTGCCGATGGCGGCCAGGTCGCCGTCTCCCTGATAGGTAAAGACAAAGGTGTCGGGCCGGGCGCGCTTGACGCCGGTGGCTACCGCGGGGGCCCGCCCATGGGGAGACTCGACCACGTCGATGTCGAAGTAGCCGTAGAGAAAGACCGAGCAGCCGACGGAGGCGACGCCGATGGTCCTCCCCTGAACGCCGAATTCGTCCATGGCCTCGGCCACGAGACGATGGAAGGTGCCGTGATGGCACCCGGGACAGAAGTGGGTCTGAACGTCTTTGAGACTGACTGGCTTCTTGAAGACCTGGGGCATGGGAATAACCTCTGTAGGTAAAAGCGTCGGAAAGAACCTTGAGAGTCCTCACTGCTGAGCGCTGCGACGTTGCTAATAGTACGTCACAACCTGCTTAAGCAGCTCTTCGGGGGTCGGCAAGGAACCGGCGCCCGGCGGCCTGCCGTAGAAGAAGACGTCTGCATCGCGGGCCACGGAGAGGCGGACATCTTCCACCATCTGGCCGGCGTTGAGTTCGATGTCGAGCACCTTCTTACACCGCTCAGTTGCGGCACGGAACGCCAGATCGGGGAAGGGATAGAGGGTGATGGGGCGCAGAAGCCCAACCCTGAGCCCCTTGTCACGGGCGGCTATGACTGCGCTCTTGGCGATGCGTGCTGCCGAACCGAATGCGGTGACCACGAGTTCTGCGTCATCGAGCAGAAACCCTTCCCAGCGGGATTCCTTCTCCTTCAGCTCCCGGTACCGGCCATGAAGTTTCCAGTTGTGGGCCTCAAGCTCGCCGTCCCCCAGATAGAGGGACTTCACGACACGCTGTTCGTCGTCCCCCTTGCCGCGCACGACCCAGTCCTTGGGTGGCAGCTCCCGTTCGGGTCGCCGGTTGGGGACTATCGACTCCTTCATCTGACCGATGACGGAGTCGCCGAAGATCATTGCCGGAATCCGGTAGAGATCGGAGAGGTCGAAGGCAAGCATGGTCAGATCATACATTTCCTGAACCGACGAGGGTGCAAGCACAATGATATGGTAGCCGCCGTGCCCACCTCCCTTGACCGCCTGGAAGTAGTCGGCCTGGGATGCGTCGATGCCGCCGAGTCCCGGGCCTGAGCGGCAGATATTGACAATCACCCCCGGCAGTTCGGCGCCCGCCATGTAGGAGATACCCTCCTGCTTGAGGGAGATGCCCGGGCTGGAGGATGAGGTCATGGCCCGCACGCCGGTGGCTGAAGCGCCGAGCAGCATGTTGATGGAGGCAACCTCGCTCTCGGCCTGGATGAATTCGCCCCCAAGCTTCGGCAGTTCCCGCGACATGTATTCGGGGATATCGCTCTGGGGAGTTATGGGGTAGCCGAAGTAATAACGGCACCCAGCCTCTATGGCAGCCATGGCAAGGGCTTCGTTGCCCTTCATGAACAGACGCTTTGTCAAAGCAACCTCCGTGAATGAATCAGGGAAAACGGTCTATCAAAAATCTGCCTTCAACGGGATGGATCAGGTGTGGCAGACGCGTGCGCATCCAACTGCAACGGTACTACTTGAACACCTTAATGGCAACATCGGGGCAGATCTCCGCACAGAGAGCACAGCCGGTGCATTGGTCCTGGCGTGTAGCCACGGCAGTCACATACCCCTGTTTATTGGTGGTATCACTCATGACGATGAGCTTTCTCGAACAGGCGAGCGTGCATAGCCCACACCCTTTGCAGCGCGATTCGTCTATCTCAATGTGCGCCATGATTCATCTTCCTTTCTCAATACTCGACCCGTATACAGGCAACGGATCAAACCTAGCAGAATTTTTCGAGCAACGTCAATTGCATTTTATTGGGTAAAAATCTGATTTACCGCTTGATTTCGATCTATCTTCACGTTACATATACGGGAAGCTACTAACATGACGCACTGACAAAGGGAGGGAACCACATGGCTCCGACACTGTTGGAATTGACTGCAAGCATTGTCTCTTCGCACGCTGCTATGTCAGAACTATCAACCGAAGAACTGGTACAGGAAATCCAGAAAGTGTACACGACCCTGCAGCAACTGGAAGGGGGCGCCCCCGAGGCTGCACCGGCCGAAGAAACAAAAGCTCCCGTCATCAGCCTCAAGAAGGCATTCCAGGCCGACCAGGTCGTCTGCATGATCTGCGGCAAGGATGGGATGAAGACCCTTACCCGCCACCTGGCCCAAGTGCATGACATGAAGCCGCGGGAGTACCGGAAGCAATTCAACATTCCAAGTTCCCAAGCCCTGACCGCCAGGAAATTCTCCGAGGCCCGCAAGAAGATGGCCCAGGACCGGGGCCTCGCCGACAATCTGGCCAAGGCCCGCGCAGTAAGAGCCGCCAATATCCAGGAGAAGAAGGCGGCAGCCGAGAAACCCGCCAAGCCGAAGGGAGCACCGAGGAAGAAGAAGGCATAGCCCACCGTTTTCCACTTCTCTCCGACAAAGCCGCCTCTTCTCAGAGGCGGCTTTGCTATTTCCCCCCCAACGCGATCATGGCCCGGGAGAGGGCTGCGAACTCATGGAGCTCAAGGGTCTCGCCCCTCCTCCCCGGTTCGATCCCGCAACGGTCCAGGGCCTCTGCCAACTCCTCCCCGGACAGCCCCAGACTGGCCCCCTTCAGGCAATTCCAAAGGGTTTTCCGCCGCATGGAAAATGCCCCCTTAACGAGGCGACGGAAATACTGCTCGTCTCCCACATCCACCCGCGGCGTTTCGAGGGGAACAAAGCTCAGGACGGCGGAGTCCACCTTCGGCACCGGATGGAAGGAGCCGGGCCTGACGATCATTTCGCGCGCTACATCGAAATGAAGTTGGAAAAAGACCGACAGGATGCCGTAGTCCTTGGTCCCCGGCGAGGCAGCAAGCCGGTCTCCCACCTCCTTCTGGAGCATGAGAACCAGGCGGGAGAAAAGGTCGCGGTTGTCGAGAAACGCGAAGAGGACCGGCGTGGAGATGTTGTAGGGGAGGTTGGCGGCTACCTTCCACCGCTCTCCCCCTTCGGGCGAGAGGAGCTCGCGCAGGTCGATCTCCAGGATGTCGCCGTGGACGATATCCACCCGTGTATTGTCACGAAATGCCTGACGTAGCACCGGCACAAGCCGCGTGTCCAGCTCCACGGCCACGAGCCGCGCACACCCCTGGGCCAGAATCTCCGTGAGGGCGCCCTTCCCCGGCCCAACCTCTAGAATCCGGTCGGCGGGTCCGATTTCAACGATGCCCGCTATCCGCGCGAGAACGTTGCGGTCCACCAGGAAGTTTTGTCCCAGCGCCTTGCGGGCGCGGATTCCTTCACCCCTCACGCTTCCACCCTCTTCCGGATTGTGTCCAGGGGCCAGTTCACCAGGGCATCCAGCGCCAGACCGTCGCTGATTCCCCGCAAGAGGTAGAAGTCACCGGGGACAGCCAGCATGGCGGCATTATCGCTGCAGAGGGCAGGCGAGGGGATGGCGAGCTCGATCCCCCGCTCCGCGGCCTCCCGGGCCATATCGCGGCGCAGGGCGCTGTTGCAGGCGACCCCGCCGGCGACCACGACCCGCCCGATACCCTCGGTTTCGGCGGCGAGAAGGGTCTTGGCCACGAGGACATCGCAGGCCGCCCGCTGGAACGAGGCGCAGAGGTCGCGAAGCATCTGCCCATCATCCTGTACCGGATTCTTGCGGACATGGTTCAGGACCGCTGTCTTGAGGCCGCTGAAACTGAAGTTGAAACTGCCGTCGTGGAGGAGCGGCCGGGGGAAGGTAATCCGCGTCGGATCCCCCTCCGCGGCAAGGCGGTCTATCTCGACCCCTCCGGGGTAGGGGAGTCCGAGGAGCTTCGCCACCTTGTCAAAGGCCTCGCCCGCCGCATCGTCAAGGGTCTGACCGAGGGTCGTGTAGCGGCCGATGCCGTCGACCCGGTAGAGGTGGGTGTGCCCCCCCGACACGGCGAGTGCCACAAAGGGAAACGCCACCTCCCGCTCCAGGAAGATGGCCAGGAGATGCCCCTCGATGTGGTTCACCCCCACGATGGGGAGCCGGCGGGCGTAGGCGATGGCCTTGGCGACCGCGGTGCCCACCAGAAGAGCCCCTGCCAGCCCCGGCCCCTGGGTGACGGCAACCCCTTCGATGGCGTCGAGGGTGACCGAGGCCTTCCGCAGGGCTTCGTCGATGACGACCGAAATGGTCTCCAGGTGCTTGCGGGAAGCGATCTCGGGAACAACCCCGCCATAGATCGCATGGTCCTTGACCTGGGTTGCAACAATGCTCGACAGCACCGTGCGCCCGTCGCGGACCACCGCGGCAGCGGTTTCGTCGCAGGATGTCTCGATGGTGAGAAGAAGCATTACAGCAGGTTCGCCGCCAGCTCCGCCAAGTCGGAGCGCTCACCCTTGGTCATGGTGACGTGGCCGGCGATGGCCTGCTCCTTGAAGCGCTCCACCACGTAAGTGAGGCCGTTGGACGAGGCGTCCACATAGGGATTGTCAATCTGGTAGGGGTCGCCGGTGAGGACGATCTTGGTCCCCTCCCCCGCCCGGGTGATGATGGTCTTGATCTCGTGGGGGGTCAGGTTTTGGGCCTCATCGACGATCATGAACTGGTTCGGGATGGAGCGTCCCCGGATGTAGGTGAGGGGTTCGATGTCCATGATCCCCATGGCCATGAGCTCCTTGTACCCCTTGCTGTGGCGCTTTTCGGCCTCGTGACCTGAGAGGAGGAGTTCCACGTTGTCGAAGATGGGCTGCATCCAGGGGGCAAGCTTCTCCTCGATGTCGCCGGGGAGAAACCCCAGGTCGCGACCCATGGGGAAAACGGGGCGGGAGACGAGGAGCCGGTTGTAGATGTTTTCCTCGGCGGTCTTGTGGAGGCCGCCGGCGATGGCCAGAAGCGTCTTGCCGGTACCGGCCTTCCCCACAAGGGTCACGAGCTTGATGGAGTCGTCGAGGAGGAGGTCGAAGGCAAAGGCCTGCTCACGGTTGCGGGGGAAGATGCTCCAGACCCCCTCCTTGCCGGTCTTGAGGAGGGGAACGATCTTCCCGTCTGCAGCCCGGTACTTGCCGAGGGCCGTGTGGGAGGGGTTCGACTCGTCCCGGAGAGTGACGCACTCGTTCGGATAGAACGTCTGCCCAGGCAGTTCCACCCACCCCTGGCCATGGAACCGGTCGACGAGTTCGGCCGGCACGTCAAGCTCGGTGAAGCCGGGATAGAGTTCCTCGATATCGACCTTGTCCGATTCGTAGTCCTCGGCCTTGAGGCCGATGGCGTCGGCCTTGATCCGCAGGTTCGTATCCTTGGTTACGAAGACGACGGGCGAGCCGCCGTTCTCCTCCATGATCTTGACGGCCACCGCCAGGATCCGGTTGTCTCCCCGCTCCTCCCGCAGCTCGGGGGGGAGGCGCTTCATGATCTTCTCCTCGTACATCTCGACTCGGAGCATCCCCCCCGTTTCAAGGGTTATGCCCGAGGAGAGGGATCCCCTCTTCCGCATGTCGTCAAGGTAGCGGGAGACCTGGCGGGCGTTGCGGCCCGTCTCGTTCATGTCCTTCTTGAAGCGGTCCACCTCTTCGATGACCGTGATCGGAATGATGATATTGTTGTCGACAAACTTGAAAATGGCCTGGGGATCGTACAGAAGGACGTTGGTGTCAAGGACGAAGTTTTTGATCATGGCTCTTCTTTCGCTGGATAAAGTGGAATGCCGACGGACAGCAGGGCCGCCCGCGGGTTGGTTGCTATTTTTCGATGACATGCACCTGGAGGCCCGTCGACAGGGCGAGGATCTTGATAAAGACCGGCCGATCGCGGTATTTGGCGTCGAGGATCACCTCCCCCTCGCGGTTGACTGCCGCAAGGACGCTCTCGGGCGACTCCTTGATGGTGTAGAAGTTGTAAATGCCCGTTGCGTAGAGCTCATCCTTGGTCACCGGCTTCTCGGGGGGAAGCGAACATCCGGCGACAGAGATCATCATGAGACAGATAACGACAAGTAACTGCTTTTTCATTTCACACCCCTTGAAGATCGTTTGACCAGCCAGCAATCGTTGTTACGCTGCCCCCATACCCTTCAGAAAGGGTACACGGAAATCATTTGGCGCCAAGGATCGTCCGCATCGCCATGAGAAACGCGTCGATCTCCTCATCTTTGGTGAAATAGCCGGGGCTCACCCTGACCGTCCCCCCGGGATAGGTGCCGATGGTCCGGTGAGCGGCGGGGGCGCAGTGGAGTCCTACCCTCACGCAGATGTCAAACTCCTGGTCGAGGCGAAAACCGATGGCCTGCGGGTCGGTTCCGTCCGCCGTGAAGCTCACGAGGGAGCCCCGCGGCTCGCCCGGAAGGGGCCCATGACAGGTTACGCCCGGCATCGCAGCAAGTCCCTCCAAGAGGCGGGCAACAAGGTTCTCTTCCCGCTGGCGGATTACTTCCAGGCCTACGGTGCGGATGAAATCGATGCCCGCCCCAAGCCCGGCGATGCCCGGCAGGTTGTGGGTTCCGCTCTCGAACCGCTCGGGCATGGCATCCGGCTGTTCCATCCCCGACGAGTACCCCCCCGTCCCCCCGACAATAAGCGGCTCCAACTCCACACCGTCAGCCACGTACAGAACGCCGGTTCCCTGGGGCCCCATGAGCCCCTTGTGTCCCGGAACCGCCAGGAGGTCGATCCCCATGGCCGGCGCGTCGATGGGGATCATTCCCGCACTCTGAGCCGCATCCACAAGGACAAGGGCTCCGGCGCGGCGGGCCACAGCGGCAATGTCTCCGACCGGCTGGATGGCTCCGGTCACATTGGAGCAGTGGGCCAGGGCCACGAGCCGCGTCGAGGGGCGCATGGCGGCGGCAATCTGGTCCGGCGTGACAATGCCGCGGCGATCGGCCTCGACCCAGGTAATCTCGGCTCCGCGCTGCCCAGCCAGGTGGAGGGGACGGACGAGCGAATTGTGTTCCGCAGAGGTGGTGATCACATGGTCGCCGGATCTGATCAGCCCGAGCACCGCCAGATTAAGGGACTCCGTGGCGCTGTGGGTGAAGACCACCCGCGACGAGTCGCCGATGCCGAAAAGGGATGCCGCCGCCTCCCTGGTTTCGAAGAGAAGGCGGGTCGCCTCCAGGCCGCGACGGTACCCTCCCCTTCCCGGGCTGACACCGACTTCCCGGAGCGCAGTGCTTACCGCTTCATAGACCGATTCGGGCTTGGGATACGACGTGGCGGCATTGTCAAGGTAAAGCGACATGGGGAAAAACCTACCATGGCATCGGCTATTTAGCAACGGAATTCAGGGTCGCCAGATGGGGCCGCACCCTGAGCACCGGGTTCACCAGAACCCTTCCCCGAGTGAGGTCCTGCACATGGTGGAGCAGGCGTTTTTCGAGCGATGGCTCGGCATCTCCCCACCAGTTGGCAACGGCCCTGAAATCCTCCCCGCCAGCGTTGTCGATGTCGTAGCGGCCGTTACCGGAAAAGGCGTTTCCCCAGGCAATCCCCCTGCCATCCTCGACCCGAAGGCCGATGGCGCCGTTCGTCGCAATCTCGTTTCCGAACACCCGAACCCGGGAGCGGACAAGATGAATGCCCACGTCGCGGTTATCCACGATCCGTGCCGCCGTCACCTTTCCCTCGCAGTCGCTGAGAACGATGCCGGAGCCGTTTGCCTGAAAAAGGGCGCCGGCGATGCTGAGCCGGGATGCAGCCGCGGTTAGAGCCGTCTCCGTGTTGCCCTCAAACCGGGCCCCCTCCAGAAAAAGGGAGCCGCCGCGAACCGCCATGCCAAGGCGGTTACCACGTACAGCCACGTCCCGAACATCCGATTCGCTCTCCACGAGGTCTATGCCGACAGCGCAGCCCGAAGCTCCGCCGCCACTGACCGTGACGATGGAGTCCTGGAACCGCGCGCCGGTTCCGCAGACGGCAAAGGAGACCTGCCTGAGGGTGACGGTGGAAAAGGAGGCGTCGATGCCGGCAACCGCCCCCTCGACACGGCACTGCTCCAGGAGGTTCTTCTTCTCGCTGGCAAGGAAGATGATCCCCTGCCACTCTCCGGCCTGGGGATCGGGAAAGATGGATGTGAACCGGACCGGAGCCTCAGAGCTTCCCCGAGCCACGAGCCGGCCCTGGACAAGGAGGAGCGGGCCAGCACCCTCCCCCGGCGCCGTCCGTCGAAAACGGACAACGGTCCCCGGCTCAAGGGTGAGGGTTGTCTGGGGCGCCACCGTGAGGGAGCCTTCCACAACCACCTCGCCACTCCAGACCGTGTCCTCGGTGAGGAAGGCGTCGCGGTAAAACCGCTCTGCTGAAGTGGCCATGGGAGGCGCGAGGCGCGATACCCCCGGAAGCGCCGGAATCTCCTGCGTACGGGCAGCGGCAGATCTGTTCACGGGAGGCAGCGCGGGCAAATCCGGAACCCGTTGAGATTCCACCGTGACAGGAGCCGTTTTGGGCACTCCGGTCGAAGCCGCCCCATGCACAGCCCCAGGGGAAACACGAACATCCCCCTTGCCGAAAAAACTAGAAACCGTGCCGCACCCTCCAAGGAGCGCCACTGCACAGAGGGATGCAAAGAGCCCGGCAGAGGTCCTGACCGTCGCTATCGTGGAACGTCTCATCGTTTTTCTCCCTCGGTGCGATAGTGGACCCTGTTCTTCCCGCACTCCTTGGCCCGATAGAGGAGTCCATCCACGCTCTTGAGGAGCTCGTCGCGGGTCTCACCGTCCCGGGGGAAAGAGGCCACGCCGACACTTGCGGTCACGCCATGGGGGGCAATCCCCTGCAGTTCGCCGGCGCTCTTGTGCTCCACGAGTTCCCGGAGCCGCTCGGCCACCTGGAGTGCGCTCGGGAAATCCGTTTCCGGCAGAAGCACGATGAACTCCTCGCCACCGTAGCGAAAGGCGAAATCGGTGCTGCGCAACGCCTCGGCAAGAATGTCTCCCATGGCCCCCAGAACCTTGTCGCCATGGGGATGGCCGTAGGTATCATTGAACTTCTTGAAGTCGTCCACGTCCATCATGATGAGGGAAAGGGGCTTATGGTAGCGTTTGGCCCGGTTCAGCTCCCTGCCGAACATCTGCTGGAAGTAGCGATGGTTGTAGAGGCCCGTCAGGGCATCGGTTATGGCCATGAGCCGCGTCCGGGTATGGAGCTGGGCATTGTCGATGGCCATGGCGGCAAAGGAGGCAAGAACGTCCAGGAGCTTCAACTTCTCACGGTCGAACTCCCGTGGAACGAAGTCGTCAAGGTAGAGAATGCCGACAAGCCGGCTCTGGACCTTGAGGGGGATGCAGACCAGGGATCTGATTCCCTCCTTGAGAGTGATGGGGTTGATGGAGAACGGAGTATTTTCGGTGTCGTTGACGAACAGGATCTCCCCGCCGGTGACTACCCGCTCGGTTAGCCCGCCCGGGTGAAGCTCCCACCGCTCGGTCGTGACGAATTCGGGGGTAAGCCCCTTATGGGCGTGGAGGGTCAGATCGCTCTGCACACTGTCGTAGAGGGCGATGCTTCCAGCAGGTGCTTCGGCGAAGCGCATTGCACTGGTCAGGATCTCCTGGAGGACCTGGTCGAGATCAAGGGTTGAGACCACGGTCCTCGCCACCCCTATCAGGTCTTTCAGTGCGTGAACTTCCGCTTCGAGGAGCTCTGTACTGCATTCCTTGCAACGATCCATGGGCCGATTCCGTTCTTAAGAAAAATCAAAAACACTTATCACAGATACAGCAGCTTGTAAATTACCCGCGGCCCTTTCCCGTGCCCGAAAAACCGGCAATAAGGCTAATGTACTGTTGAATCAACCCGTTAGAGCGGTATTTTTTACTCCTTGACAGACCATACATATTGTGGCTATTCTTTCGCCTCACCACAACATATATGGCAAACAAGCCTTTCATACGACATCAGCCACTAGTGCGGCAGGAGGAGAAAACCATGGCAGAAACGAAGACGAAGACGACCACCGATATCCCCGGGCTTTCAAAGAACGCCCGCACCGTCCTTGAGAAACGCTACCTCAAGCGCGACACCGAGGGGAAGGTTCTCGAAACCCCCGCCGACATGTTCCGGCGCGTGGCCGAGGCCATTGCCGTTGCTGACCGCAACTTCGACAAGAAGGCCGACACCAAGGCCCTTGCCCAGAAGTTCTACGACCTGATGACCTCCTTCGAGTTCCTCCCCAACTCTCCTACTCTCATGAACGCGGGGCGGGAACTGGGTCAGCTCTCCGCCTGCTTCGTCCTCCCCGTGGGCGACTCCATGGAGGATATCTTCGACGCGGTCAAGTACACGGCCCTCATCCACAAGTCTGGCGGCGGTACCGGCTTCTCCTTCTCGCGACTGCGGCCAGCCAACGACGTGGTCCGCTCCACCTCGGGCATCTCCAGCGGCCCAATCTCGTTCATGCGGGTCTTCGACGCAGCCACCGAGACCATCAAGCAGGGAGGGACCCGGCGCGGCGCCAACATGGGGATTCTCCGCGTGGATCATCCGGACATCATGGACTTCATCATGTGCAAGGATGACCAGAAGCAGCTGAACAACTTTAACATCTCCGTGGGGCTCACCGAGGCCTTCATGGAGGCGGTGGAGAGGGACGCCGACTACGACCTGCGCAACCCCCGGGACGGCAAGCCGTGCGGGACCCTCAACGCCCGCAAGGTCTTCAGCCGCATCGTGAAACAGGCCTGGAAAAACGGCGAGCCGGGGATCATCTTCCTGGACCGGCTCAACAGGGACAACCCGACTCCCCTGGTCGGCGAGATCGAGTCCACCAACCCCTGCGGCGAGCAGCCGCTCCTCCCCTACGAGTCGTGCAACCTGGGCTCCATCAACCTGGGGAAGTTGGTGAACAACGGCGACGTTGACTGGAAACGCCTCAAGGAAGTCATCCGCCTGGGGGTCCACTTCCTGGACAACGTCATCGAGGTGAACAACTACCCCCTCCCCCAGATCAACGACATGACCCGCGCCAACCGCAAGATCGGCCTCGGCGTCATGGGGTGGGCCGACATGCTGATCCTCTTGGGCATCCCCTACAGCTCCCCGGAGGCCATCAGCCTGGGCGAGAAGGTGATGCGCTTCATCAATGACGAGGGGCATGCCTACTCACGGGAACTGGCCGCCGTGCGGGGTTCGTTCCCCAACTTCGTCGGTTCCACCTATGACCGGCCGGGCGAAGGGCCCATCCGCAACGCCACGGTGACCACCATCGCCCCCACCGGCACCATCTCCATCATCGCCAACTCCTCCAGCGGCGTGGAGCCTCTCTTCGCGGTCTCCTACGTGCGTCAGGTCCTCGACAAGAACATCCTCGTGGAGGTGAACCCCATCTTCGAAGAGATGGCCCGGGAGCGGGGCTTCTACTCCGAAGAACTGATGCAGAAGATCGCCCAGCACGGCACTGTTCACGACTTGCCGGAGATTCCCGAGGATATCCGCAAGGTCTTCGTGACCGCCCACGACATCACCCCGGAAGACCACATCGACATGCAGGCGGCTTTCCAGAAGTACACCGATAACGCCGTCTCCAAGACGGTCAACTTCCCCAACACCGCCACCATCGATGAGGTGGAGAAGGTCTACCGCCTGGCCTACAAGCTGGAGTGCAAGGGGGTTACCATCTACCGCGACGGCTCCCGGGACGAGCAGGTCCTCTCCACGGGCGCCAAGGAAGAGAAGGAGAAGGTGGCCCACACCGAGGACAAGCGGGCCGTGAAGCGGGATCGCCCCAAGGCCCTCAAGGGGTGGACCTACCAGATGCAGACCGGCTGCGGCCCCCTCTACGTCACCGTCAACGAAGACAAGGCCGGGCTCTTCGAGCTCTTCACCACCATGGGGAAGGCGGGCGGGTGCGCCTCCTCCCAGTGCGAGGCCATCGGCCGCATGGTGTCCCTGGCCTGGCGCAGCGGCGTCCAGGCCAGGCAGGTGATCAAGCAGCTCCTCGGCATCTCCTGCCACCTCCCCGCCGGCTTCGGCGACAACAAGGTCCTCTCCTGCGCCGACGCAGTTGCCAAGGCGATCCAGGCCCACATGCAGGCGGCAGGCTACGACGTAGGGCTGGAAACCACTGCCCCCGAGCGGGGCGCCTGCCCCGAGTGCGGCGGCATCGTCGAGCACGAAGGTGGTTGCGCCGTCTGCCGGGTCTGCGGGTATTCCGAGTGCGCCTAGCCTCAAACCGATGAACAACGAAAGGCCCGCTTCCGGCGGGCCTTTTCCTTTGGAGGGGGAAAGCATGGACAATCCGAAACACACCGTTGTCGTCGGTTGTTTGGCAAGGAACACCAACGGTCAGGTCCTCCTGATCCGCCATGTGAAGCGGGGGTGGGAGATCCCGCAAGGACGTGTGGAAGAAGGGGAGGGTCTCATCGAAGCGGTTCACCGAGAGGTGCTTGAGGAGACCGGCATCGAAGTGGAACTGGAGCACCTGGCTACTGTCTGGTCGAAGCTCTCTACGCCGCCGGCATTGGTGTTCACCTTCCTGGCCCGCCACCGGAACGGCGAGCCGACCCCGAGCGACGAAAGTCCAGAGGTGGGATGGTTTTCGGCTGAAAAAGCGCTTGCCCTCGTTTCCCACCCAGTGAACCGGGACCGCCTGGAGGCTCTGCTGAAATATTCAGGGGAAATTTGTTACCGCTCCTACACCACGGGTCCCTACCAGATTCACACAGAAACACGGGTTGGGTGATCTGCGGAAGACTACCCCTCCCCTATCGCCTACCCTCCTTCCCTCCGCAACTCCACCAGCGTCGCCCCCCACCCGCCGGCGTCCTCTCCCGCAAGGCGGAACGACGCCACAACCTCAAGGCGCTCCAGCATGGCATGCACGGTCCGGCGCAGGGAACCCGTCCCCTTGCCGTGGATGATCCGAACGGAGTAGATGCCACGCTTGCGACATTCGGCAAGATAATCGGGGACGAGCTCCTTCACCTCACCGGGCCGGAACGTGTGGAGATCGAGGGTTCCGTCGATGGGGAGTTCGATGGGCATGTCTTCGATCATGGGTGCAGTGTCCTCGGAAACCATTACCGGGAGAAATCTTCACCGTGAGTATTCCTCGATTAGCCGAAAAACTCTATTGATTTCTCCCTCCCCTGTGGTAATCCAGAATGGGAGCGCAACGTGAGCTCCCATTTTTCGTGAAAGGACCGCTATGACTTCCGACATCACCGCCATGCTCTGGAACACCGATCCCCTCTATTCCGCCCCGAACGCTCCGGAACTCGAATCCGACCTGAACCGGGGGGCTGCCGAGGCGAAGGGATTCCGGGGGGCCTATCTAGGGAAGGTCGCCTCCCTCGATGCAGCGGGGCTTCGGGAGGCGCTTCGGCGCTACGAGGCCCTCACGGAGATCCTCGTAAAGCCCCAACTCTACGCCCATCTCCTCTTCGCCGCCGACGCCGAGAACGACGAGCACAAGAAGCTTTCCCAGCGTACCGCCGAGTTCGGCAACCTCATGGGGCGCGAACTCCTGTTCTTCGACCTGGAGATCATGGACATCCCTGACGGGAGCTTCGCGGAGATAACCGCTGCCGAGAGCCTTGCCGGCTACCGCCACTACCTGGAGAGCGTGCGTAAATTCAAGCCCCACACCCTCACTGAGCGGGAGGAGCAGCTCCTGAGGCTCAAGAACCTCACGGGGGCCGATGCCTTCACCCGGCTCTTCGACGAACTGTCAGCGTCCTTCCGCTACCGGATGGAACTGGAGGGGGAGGAGCAGGAATTCACCGGCGAGGAGCTCCTGGGCCTCCTCCACCATCCTGACGCGGCGGTGCGTGAGCGGGCCTTCGCCACCTTCCTCAAGCGCCACGAGGAGGAAGGAATCGCCCTCGGCGCCATCTTCAACACCGTGGCCTTGGACCATGGCCAGGAGCTGGAGCTCCGCAGCTATCGCCATCCCATGGAGCCCACGAACCTGGGGAACGAGATCCCCGAAGAGGTGGTGAACCGGCTCATGGATGTCTCCGAGGCCAACTACGGCCTTGCCCGGGACTACTTCCACCTCAAGGCGCGGCTTCTGGGCCTGCCGAAGCTGAAAAACACCGATGTCTACGCCCCGGTGGGCGAGACGGACCGCCGCTACACCTTCGAGGAGGCCCGGGAAATAGTCCTGGAGGCCTACGGCGCGTTTCAGCCCCGGTTCCGCGACATCTGCGCCGCCTTTTTCGCCGAGCGCCGGATCGACGTGCTGCCGCGCCCCGGCAAGAGCGGCGGCGCCTTCTGCATGGGGATGACTCCGAGCCTCTCCCCCTATGTGCTCCTGAACTTCACCGGCAACCTGCGGGACGTGGCGACCCTTGCCCACGAGCTGGGGCACGGGCTTCACTTCGTCCTGGCACAGAAGCAGACCATGCTCAACTACCACGCACCGCTGCCACTGGCGGAGACGGCGTCGGTCTTCGGCGAGATGCTCCTGACCCGCTCCCTCCTTGCCCGCGAGAGCGATCCACAAGTGAAGATCGCCCTCCTCTGCGCCAAGATCGAGGACATCATCGCCACCACCTTCCGCCAGAACGTCCTCACCCGCTTCGAGGAGCGGATGCACAAGGAGCGGAAGGAGGGGCTCCTCACCGCAACGCGGCTCTGCGACCTGTGGTGGGAGGAGAACGGCAAGCTCTACGGCGACGCGGTGGAGATGATCGAGCCCTACCGCTGGGGGTGGAGCTACATCTCCCACTTCATCCACGCCCGTTTCTACTGCTATTCCTACACCTTCGCCGAGCTCCTGGTCCTCTCCCTCTACCGGAAGTACCTGGAGGACGGCGATGCGTTCATCCCTACCTATGTCAGCATCCTGGAGAGCGGCGGCTCCCTCTCACCGGCAGACACGGTGAAACCGGCGGGAATCGATCTGGCCGATCCCCACTTCTGGCAGAAGGGGTACGACTTTCTGGCGGAGCTGATCGAGGAGTTGAAGGGGTTGGTGGCAGACCGATAGCACAACATGCGTACGAATAACAAAAGGCCGCCGGGATTCGATCCCGACGGCCTTTATCATTGGTGCAAGCGCGCGCTCAGTACCGGTAGTGATCCGTCTTGTAGGGTCCCTCTTTCGACACGCCGATGTAGGCGGCCTGCTCGTCGGTGAGCTCCGTCAGCATGGCGCCGAGGGTCTTGAGTTGCAGCCGGGCCACCTTCTCGTCCAGCTCCTTGGGAAGCATGTAGACACCCACCGGGTACTTGCCGGGGTTGCAGAAAAGCTCCATCTGGGCCAGGGTCTGGTTGGCGAAGGAGGAGGACATGACGTAGGAGGGATGCCCCGTGGCGCACCCCAGGTTCACCAGACGCCCCTCGGCCAGGAGGATGATCCGCTTGCCGTCGGGGAAGATGATGTGGTCCACCTGGGGCTTGATGTTCTCCCACTGGTACTGCTTGAGGGCCGCAACCTCGATCTCGTTGTCGAAGTGGCCGATGTTGCAGACGATGGCGTTGTGCTTCATGGCCTTCATGTGATCATGGGTGATGACGTTGATGTTGCCGGTGGTGGTAACAAAGATGTCGGCCTTGTCGGCGGCCCACTCCATGGTGACCACCTTGTACCCTTCCATGGCGGCCTGGAGGGCGCAGATGGGGTCGATCTCGGTGACCCACACCTGGGCCTGGAGCCCGCGCATGGCCTGGGCGCACCCCTTGCCCACCTCGCCGTAGCCGCAGATCACGGCCACCTTGCCGGCCACCATCACGTCGGTGGCCCGCTTGATGCCGTCCACCAGGGACTCGCGGCAGCCGTAGATGTTGTCGAACTTTGATTTGGTGACCGAATCGTTGACGTTGATGGCCGGAAACTTGAGCTTACCCTTTTCGTGCATCTGGTAGAGGCGGTGCACACCGGTGGTAGTCTCTTCCGTGACTCCCTTGATGGCGGCCGCAGTCTTCGAGTACCACCCCGGCTTCTCGGCCAGGCGCTTCTTGATGGCGGCAAAGAGGAACTGCTCCTCCTCGCAGGTGGGATTGGCGATGACGGAGGGGTCCTTTTCGGCGTCGCTCCCCAGGTGCAGGAGAAGGGTGGCGTCGCCGCCGTCGTCGAGGATCATGTTGGGGGTGCCGCCGTCGTGCCACTCGAAGATCCGGTGGGTGAAATCCCAGTACTCCTCAAGGGTTTCACCCTTGTAAGCGAAGACCGGGATGCCGGCTGCGGCAATGGCGGCAGCGGCGTGGTCCTGGGTAGAGAAGATGTTGCACGATGCCCAGCGCACCTCGGCGCCAAGGGCCGTGAGGGTTTCGATCAGCATGGCGGTCTGGATGGTCATATGGAGCGAGCCGGCGATGCGGGCTCCCTTCAGGGGCTGACTGGCGGCGTACTCCTCGCGGATGGCCATGAGGCCCGGCATCTCGGTTTCGGCGATGATCATTTCCTTGCGCCCCCAGGCGGCAAGGGAGAGGTCCTGTACGTGATAGTCCGTGAACGCGCCGGTGGTCGCGGTCTGTGTGATGGTTGTCGACATTGTATCCTCCGTTAATTATGGTTGTTCCAAATCGTATCGGCAAAAGGGATTTATAGCATTTATGGCGCGGCGGGGTCAAAGCCGAATTCCCTTTTTCATGAAAAAAGGGCACCTATTGGTGCCCCTTCCATCGTTATGTCACTGAAAAATCTATGTCAGGCGGCCTTCTCTGCCTGACCCGCCTCCGCTGCGAAGAGCTCGTCGAAGATTTCCTGAACGGTGGTGATCCGGTCGGCCTTCCAGGCGTTGGTGCCGCAGAAGACGAGCCCTGACTCCATATCACCCTGCTGGGCCCGGTCGAGGGCGCTCACGATGCAGAACCGCTCGCCGGTCTCCTTGTAGGAACACTTCTTGAGGCAACCGTTGGTGCACTCGCTGGAATGTACCTGATCATACAGGGCTATCCCCTCCTGGTTGCTGAGAATGGCCCGCCCCGGCAACCCGGCCGGGCTCATAATGAGGCCGATGTCTTCCTGACGGCAGTCGAGGTACATCTGCTTGTAGGCGTCGTCGGCATCGCACTCGACAGTTGGCACGAAGCGGCTTGCCATCTGGACTCCGTCAGCCCCTTCGGCAAGGGCATGGAGGAGGTCGGCACGATCCCAGATTCCGCCGGCGGCGATGACCGGCACGGCCTTGCCATATTCGGCGCGGAAGAATTCCTTGATGGCGCGGATGGTGCCGTAGTGGTCGTAATCACCGCTGCCGATGTTTTCGATCTTTTCACCCAGGTGTCCGCCGGCGGTATCGGGGTCTTCCACCACCACCGCATCGGGGAGACGACCATAACCCTTGTCCCACTTCTTGGCGATGAGTTGGGCAGCCC
Source organism: Geobacter sp. (assembly GCF_030834625.1). NCBI lineage: Bacteria > Pseudomonadati > Thermodesulfobacteriota > Desulfuromonadia > Geobacterales > Geobacteraceae > Geobacter > Geobacter sp. The sequence goes on along the minus strand of NZ_JAUQXO010000039.1, from coordinate 80,571 downwards.
GAAGCGACGAGACGATTGGCACGATCGCCACGTCGGGAGCATGGGCGGTCAGTTCGGGGAGCGTCATGGGAAGTCCTGCGCCGCAGACGATCACCTTGGCACCGCCCTCAATGGCGGCCCGGACGAGATCTTCGTAATCAGAGAGAGCCACCATGATGTTCACACCGATGACGCCGTCGGGGGCAACCTCATAGGCCTTGCGCAGTTCGAGCTTGAGCGCCTCGGGATTCGTTTGCAGGTAGTTGGCGCCGGTATAGAGCCCGCTGTTGAGCGTAACCCCCGCAGACGCCACGAGTCCAACACCACCGCACTTGGCCACGTGCCCCGCAAGCCTCCATCCCGATATGCGAACTCCCATACCTCCCTGGATAAGCGGATACTTCACCTCATGCTTGCCTATTGTGATCGGTCCGATCATTTTCCTCTCCCCCTGCCGGTGTCGTCTACTTGCGTAACCATACCAGAGCCGTAACCAAAGCATGTGTAATAGTTTTGTAAAACGAGGTTCATACGAAATCCCCCCTTGCAAACGGGTCAGGGGGGTGTTACACAAAATGCCATGAAATGGCTGAAGAAACTCGTCAATCCCCTCATGGCGCTGATCGGCATCCAGGTTGTCTGGGGGCTTCTGGTCTTTTTCTGGATCACCTGGTTCGTGGGTCGCCACAAGGAGTTCCGGGAGCTGGCCGAGCGCTATCGCCCCGAACTCCTGGGCCGCGGCTTCGACTGGGTGGTGCTGGTGGAGGGGCTGGTGCTCCTCGTCTTCATCCTGGTGGGAGTCTACGTCATCTTCATTTACTGGCGCCGCCAGTCTAACCTGAATCAGGAACAGCAGGACTTCATTTCGCAGGCGACCCATGAGCTCAAGTCGCCATTGGCCTCCATCAAGCTCCACCTGGAGACGATCCGTCTGCGCAAGCCCCCCCCTGACAAGCTGGAGCGGTTCCTCGACACCATGCTCGTGGACATCGACCGCCTTGACAACCTCACCAGCAATATCCTGATGGTTGCCAAGATCGAACAGCGGCGGCGTGCTTCCCGGTACCCGGTGGTGGACTTTTCAGCCCTGGTAACCAACTACATGGATCAGCAGCGCCACATCCTCCCCGAAGGGGGAAGCGTGATCCTCGATATTGAGAAAGAAATTTCGGCCGCCATCGATGTGGAGGGGATGGAAACGGTTCTGCGCAATCTATTCGAGAATGCAATCCTTTACAGTTTCGGTGCTCCGGAGATCCGCGTAGCGCTGAAACGGGAGGGAAACCGCTGCGTCCTGTCCTTCCAGGACAATGGCAAAGGGATCGACAGGAAGGACCTCAAGAATGTCTTCCGAAAATTCTATCGCATCCGCAGCACAGGCGAGGCTATCCGGGGAACCGGCCTCGGGCTTTGGATCGTCAAATCCGTGGTAAAGGAACACGGCGGGACCGTAACTGCCACAAGCGAGGGAGTCGGAAAGGGAACCACCTTCACCATCAGCTTCCCCCTCCCCCGCCGCAAGGGGGGCACCCCATGACCGAAGAAAAACCCCATATACTCCTGGTGGAAGACGAGATGCACCTGGCCCGGGGGATATGCTTCAACCTCGAGATAGATGGATACCGGGTAAGTCACGTGGAGAGCGGCGAAGAGGCCCTGGAACGGCTTGCCTATGACCGCTTCGCTCTCATCATTCTCGATGTCATGCTGCCGGGAATGGACGGTTTTGCTGTCTGCGAACGGATCCGGGCCATGGACAGTCGGGTGCCGGTCCTGATCCTCACGGCCCGCTCAGATGAGGGTGCCCGGATCACGGGACTCAAGAGCGGCGCCGATGATTACATCACCAAGCCTTTCAACCTGAACGAGTTTCTGCTGAGGGTCGGCGGCATGCTGCGTCGCTCCTCGTGGTATCGTCCGGAGCCCATAGAGGAGGCGTACCGTTTCGGCGACAACGAGGTATTCCTCCTCTCCTACCACGCCCGGACCGCCCAGGGGGAGATCGACCTGACGGAACTGGAGGTGAAAATGCTCTCCCTCTTCTTCCAGCGGGAAGGGGAGGCCATTGCCCGACGGGAGATACTGGAGAACGTCTGGGGATACTCCTCCGACACCGAGACCCGGACCCTCGATAACTTCATCGTGCGGCTACGCAAGTACTTCGAGCCGAACCCCGCCAAGCCGATCTATTTCCAGACCGTGCGGGGGTTGGGGTATCGGTTCAGCAGAAAAGGCGGCGAGGGAGTGAGGGAGTAGGATTCAAAAAGAAGAAAAGGCCGGGTGACACAATGTCATCCGGCCTTTTACTAATTCACTTCTTGCTACCCGCTACTAACTCACTAGATTCCCGCCTTCTGACGGATGATATCCACCTTGTCGGTCCGCTCCCATGTAAACTCGGGGAGCTCGCGGCCAAAGTGGCCATAGGCGGCGGTCTTCCGGTAGATGGGACGGAGGAGGTCAAGCTGCTCGATGATGGCACGGGGACGCAGGTCAAAGACTTCGCAGACGATCTCGGCAATCCGCTTGGAAGGGATTTTGCCGGTGCCGGCGGCATCAACCATGACCGAAACCGGCTCGGCCACGCCGATGGCGTAGGCAACCTGCACCTCGCACTTCTCGCAGAGGCCCGCGGCCACCAGGTTCTTGGCTACGTAACGTCCCATGTAGGCAGCGGAGCGGTCCACCTTCGAGGGGTCCTTGCCGGAGAAGGCGCCTCCGCCGTGGGCGCCATGCCCGCCGTAGCTGTCGACGATGATCTTCCGCCCGGTCAGGCCGCAGTCCCCCATGGGACCGCCGATGACAAAGCGGCCGGTGGGATTGATGAGCAGACGGGTCCTCTCATCCATGAGGTTCGCCGGGATGATCTTCTTGACGACTTCCTCGATGATCCCTTCCTTGATGGTCTCATAGGAAACTTCCGGCGTGTGCTGGGAGGAGATGACCACCGTGTCGACCCGCACCGGCCTGTCGTTCACATACTCGATGGAAACCTGGGACTTGGAATCGGGACGAAGAAAGTCCAATACCCCGGTCTTGCGAACTTCGGCAAGCTTCTGGGTCAGTTTGTGGGCATAGATGATGGTCATCGGCATGAGCTCGGGTGTTTCGGTGCAGGCGTAGCCGAACATGAGCCCCTGATCGCCGGCTCCCTGCTCCTTGAACATCCCCTCCCCCTCGGTGACCCCTTGGGCGATGTCCGGGGATTGCTTATCGATGGAGACGAGGACTGCGCACGTTTCCCAGTCGAACCCCATGGCCGAGTCATTGTAGCCGATCTCGCGAATGGTTTCGCGAACCACCTTCGGGTAGTCCACCACTGCGCTCGTAGTGATCTCGCCGGCAATGACCGCCATGCCGGTGGTTACGAGAGTTTCACAGGCAACGCGTGCCTTGGGGTCCTGGGTGAGAATCGCATCGAGAATGGCGTCCGACACCTGGTCCGCAACTTTGTCGGGATGCCCCTCGGAAACCGATTCGGAGGTAAAAATATAGTCCTTCATCTCCATCGCTGATTGTTCCTCCTCACAGGAAAATTTGGGCTGTTTTGTAGTCTCTAAAAGTGGGAATTGTATAAGGTGACAGCGGCCGCTGTCAAGGGAGAAACCGAACAACAATCAGTCAAAACTCTCGGAATACCGTGCGGAAATCTCGCCGCTCAGGTAGGCTTCCACCTCAGCTGCAGTGGAAAAAGCGAGCGCACGGGCAACGAGCTGCTCGGCGTCGGCCCTGGTTGCCCTGCGCAGCACCTTCTTGACCCTCGGGATGGAGACACCGGTCATAGAGAGCTCGTCGAACCCCAAACCAAGGAGGATCGGAAGATAGCGGGCCTCGCCCGCCATCTCGCCGCACATGCAGGCATGAATTCCGGCCGTATGGGCCGCATCGACCACCATGCGGAGGGAGCGGAGAACGGCCGGGTGCAGCGGCTGATAGAGGTGCGCCAGATGTTCGTTGGTCCGGTCGATGGCCAACGAGTACTGGATGAGGTCATTGGTGCCAACACTGAAAAAATCCACTTCCCGGGCAAGAATGTCGGCAATGACAACCGCCGAGGGGATCTCGATCATGATGCCTACTTCAATGCCGTCGTCAAAGGGAACCCCGGCGGCACGAAGTTCGCCCTTCGCCTCCTCCAGAAGGGCCTTGGCGGCGCGTACCTCTTCAATCCCCGAAATCATCGGGAAGAATATCCGAACCTTCCCCCGGGAACTGGCACGCAAAATAGCCCGCAACTGGGTCTTGAAAACATCGGGCTTGCGGAGCGAGAGGCGAATGGCGCGAAGCCCCAGGGCGGGGTTCATCTCGTCCTCCAGGTGGAGGTCGGTGGCAAGCTTGTCACCTCCAACATCAAGGGTCCGGATGGTAACCGGCAGGGGTGCCATCCCCTCGACAATGGCGGAGTAGGCAAGGTACTGCTCCTCCTCATCCGGAAGCCCCTGACGATTCATGTAGAGCATTTCGGTCCGGTAGAGTCCGACCCCCTCCCCCCCATGCCCCTTGAGCGTCGGAATCTCTTCACTAAACTCCACGTTCCCCATCAGGCAGACCCGATGGCCATCGGCGGTTTCGGAGGGGAGGTCCCGAAGCTTGAGAAATTCCTGCTCCAGATAGTCGTAGTGCTGCTTGCGTCGCAGGTAATCACGGAAAGTCTGCAGGTCGGGATTGACGACCACCGTGCCGTCGGTGCCGTCGATGATCATCGGCAGTCCGTCAATATCCTCACCGGTGATCGTCTCAAGTCCTACCACGGCGGGAATCTCCAGCGCCCTGGCCAGGATTGCGGTGTGGGATGTCCGCCCTCCCAGGTCGGTGATGAAGCCGATTACCTTGTCTTTGTCGATCTGGAGAATATCGGTGGGTGAGAGATCGTGGGCAACGATGATGATCTTGCCGCCGTCAATGGAGCCGATGCATTCCTGACGCTTGCCCACCATGGCGCGCATGATGCGCTCGACGACGGTTTCCACGTCACCGACCCGCTCGCGCAGGTAATCGTCTTCGATGGCAGCAAAGAATTCTTTGAATTTAAGGAGGTTGCGGTTGAGGGCCGCTTCGGCATTGATCCGCTCGCCGGCAATCAGGTCGAGGGTACCGCGGGTCAGCATGCTGTCTTCGAGGATCAGAAGGTGGGTATCGACCACATAGAGGTGTTCAGGTCCGCGGCGCGCTGCAAGGTGCTCTTTGATAGAAAGAAGTTCATTGCGGGCGTCCTGGAGGGCCGCTTGGAAGCGAGCGCATTCCTGCGCCACCTCGTCGTCGCCGATGGAAACCTCGGTGACCGCCACGCGGCTGCGGTCGGTCATGCGCGCCGTGCCTATGGCTATTCCGGAGGAGGCTTCAATCCCGCGGAAAATCTTTGTGTCATTCCTCGCCGAATCCATTGGTTATGAGCTCTCCGAGCGCGGCCATCGCTTCGGCCTCGTCCTCCCCCTCAATTTTGACCTTGATAACCGTTCCCTTGGCAGCAGCCAGCATCATGATCCCCATGATGCTCTTGCCGTTCACTTCGATCCCCTCTCGCTCGATCTTTATATCGGCGCGAAAGCGGCTTGCAGTCTTGACGAAGAGTGCCGAGGCCCGGGCGTGGAGGCCAAGCTTGTTGACGATGGTAAAATCCTGATCGAGCATTGCAGATAATCCCTGTAAATCCTGATTATTTCAGATAATCGCCGGCCACGGCGATACTCTCGCGGCCGCACTCCTTGAGGGACGTGGCCAGTTCGGCAACAGAAGCCCGATCCCGCTCGCAGGCAAACTTGATAACCATCGGCAGATTGACGCCGGTCAACACCTCGATCCGGTTTGCCTCCAGAAAGGAAAGGCTCATGTTTGAGGGGGTCCCGCCAAACATGTCGGTCATAATGAGCGCCCCACCTTCGGAAACGCGCTTCACGGCGCCGGCAATGCTATCCATGACCGCATCGGCCGGGTCACCCGGACGGATGCCGACAGCTTCGGCAGATTCAATGTGACCCACGATCATCTCGGCCCCCCTGAGGAGTTCCTCGGCAAGGCCGGCATGGGTAACGAGCACCAATCCTATCATCTGTTCATCCCTTTTCCATATCCCTGTGGCTCACCTTCACCACTATGCCCATTCGGGCGAAAAACCCCTGAAGCTCATCCACAAGGGCAACCGACCGGTGCCTGCCACCGGTGCAGCCGATAGAAATCGTAAGGTACGATTTCCCCTCCCGTTGGTAGGCAGGGAGGAGGTATTCGAGAAGGTTCTCGAACCTGGCAAGAAACTGGCCCGTTTCGGGCTTTTCGAGAACAAAATTCCGGACGCGGGGGTCGAGTCCCGTAAAAGGCTTAAGCTCCGGCACGAAGTGGGGGTTGGGGAGGAAGCGGACATCCATGACCAGATCGGACTCCAGTGGGATTCCAAACCGGTAACCGAACGACTGGAGGTGGACCGTCATCTTCCGGGCACCGGCCTCTCCCTTTACCCGTGTCAGCACCATCTCCCTGAGCTGGTGGACGTTCAGCTCCGATGTATCGATAACGAGGGTGGCAAGATGCCTGAGCCCCGCCAGTTGATCTCGCTCATGGCGGATCCCCTCGGGGACGGAACCACTCTCCAGGGCCGGATGGCGCCGGCGGGTTTCCGAAAAGCGCCGGATCAGGACTTCGTCAGTTGCATCGAAGAAGATGATCTCAACGGCATGACCCGCACCGTCGATCTCCTGAAAGACCTTCTCGAAACCCTTGAGAAAGTCCCTCCCCCGGATGTCCATGACGAGGGCCACCCCCGGCACCGACTCCTGGGCCTTCTGGACCAGATCGATAATGGTCGGGAAGAGCTGGACCGGAAGATTGTCAATGCAAAAGAACCCTTCGTCCTCCAGAACGCGAACGGCCGTCGACTTGCCCGAGCCGGAGAGGCCGGAGATAACCAGAATACGCATCGGCTACTCCACCTCATCCCCGAGGGGGCGAACTTCCATCCGTGCCATGAGCTTCTCCTGAAACTCCCGTGCCGAGTGGTACCCCATTCCCTTGAGGAGATGATTGCGGGCCGCCACCTCGATGATGGAGGTTAGGTTGCGCCCGGGTCGGACGGGAATCTTGATGTAGGGGAGCTCGATATCGAGGATCGTGTAGACCTCGTCGTCGAGGCCAAGCCGGTCGTATTCGTGCTGAGGGTCCCACTCCACCAGCTCGATCACCATATCGATAATTTTCTTTTCCCGGATGGAGGATACGCCGAAAAGGTTCTTGATGTTAAGAACCCCGAGCCCCCGGATCTCGATGTGATACTGGATCGCCTCGGCCGCCTGCCCCACAAGGGCTGCCGGCATCTTCTTCTTCACAGACACCACGTCGTCGGCCACAAGCCGATGACCGCGTATGACAAGATCAAGGGCGCACTCGCTCTTACCGATGCCGCTCTTCCCCAGCAGAAGCAACCCCACGCCAAGGACATCCACGAGGACACCATGGATGTGGGTCGTGGGGAGAAGCCGCTCCTCAAGGAACTTCGTGATTAGCGAGATAAATGTTGACGACTGCAGCGGTGTCACCAGCAGGGGAATTGCTTCGCGTTCGGCCGCATCCTTGAGGAATTGGGGTGGATCGAGCCCCTTGGTGACGATGATGCAGGAAATCGGGTACTCACAGAACTTGTCGACGAAAATCGTCGCCAGTTCCTCGTGGAGCTGGCGCAAGTAAGATATTTCGGTATTCCCGAGGACCTGTACCCGATCCGGATGGAGGTGGTCAGTGTACCCGGTGAGGGCAAGGCCCGGCTTCTGGATACGGGAACTGGATACCCGATGACTGACCCCTCGTCCTCCCGCAAGAAGAGAAAGATCAAGACCGTACTCCGAGTCATTGAGGAGATCTTCTATTGAGAGACTGACAGTGTTCAACGGGTGATTCCCCTCCTCTGCCCCGGTTAAAGGGAAGTGCGCCGTGCACGCAAGGGGGCGGCGCGGCGCACCCTCTTATTTGCGCGACGGCTCGATGAGGCCGTAGTTGCCGTCCTTGCGACGGTAGACCACGTTGATGACTTCGGTTGAGGAGTCGGTGAAGACAAGGAAGTCCTTGTGAAGGAGATCCATCTGCATGACTGCCTCCTCAACGGACATCGGCTTGACGGTGATGGTCGTGCTCCGGACGATTACCGGCTCTTGCTGCTGGTCGATGCTCTCGGCGGTAAGGATGGTCTTCTGCACTTCGAGGGCACGGCTGTCAGCAGCCGGCTTGTGGTCTTTGAGACGCTCCTTGTACCGGCGGAGCTGACGCTCGATCTTGTCCACCACGGCATCGATGGCCGCATACATATCATTGGTCTCTTCAGCGGCCTTCATGGTGATCCCCTTGGCGGTAAGGGTCACCTCTGCCATGTGGCGAATCTTCTCCACGGTGAGATAAACCTGGGCAGTGATGGGTTCGTCAATATATTTCTTAACCCTTTCCAGTTTCTCGGCGGCGTAGCTCTTGAGGGCCTCGCTTTGCTCCATGTGTCTGAACGTTGTCGTAATTTGCATGACTTCCTCCTTACGGTAAATGCGTCTCGGGTCACCTGCTCCTACTTCAGTTAAATCACGAAAATGCAATCATTCAACCCGAAACGTCGAAAGAAAAAAAATATGAGCCGGGATGGCTCAAAAATGACGCTTGCGCTCCGAAGACGAGCCGATTCTCAGCATCTCACGGTACTTGGTGACCGTGCGACGGGCGATGTGGATGCTGTGAGCCGACAGGAGATCGGCGATACGCTGGTCACTGTATGGTTTGCGGGGATCTTCGGCCTCAACGATTTCCTTGATCCTGTTTTTTACGCTCTCGGAAGCAATGAAATCACCCTCGCCGGTGGAAATGCCACTGTTGAAGAAATACTTCATTTCGAAGAGTCCCTGGGGGGTCTGCATGTACTTGTTTGTCGTGACGCGGCTGATGGTCGATTCGTGCATACCGATATCCTCGGCCACGTCACGCAGGACAAGGGGACGGAGGTATTCGATTCCCTTGTCGAGGAAGTCTCGCTGGAACTTGGCGATACTCTTTGCCACCTTGTAGATGGTCCGCTGCCTCTGGTGGATACTCTTGATCAGCCACATGGCCGAACGGACCTTGTCGTTGATGTATTCCTCAGCCTTGGCATCCACGTGACCGCTCGCCTTGGCCTCCCCTGCGTAATAGGGGCTGATCCGGAGATTGGGGAGTCCCTCGTCGTTAAGCACCACCACATAGTCCTCCCCAATCTTGTAGACAAAGATGTCGGCGGAGATGTAGTGAACGTCTTCGGAGCCATAAATCCGTCCCGGTTTGGGGTCAAGACCCGCAATGATCCGTGCCCCCATGAGGATATCGTTGATGTCGACCCCGAGGGCTTTGGCAATCTGCTTGTACTTGCGGGTCTCGAGATCGTGGAGGTGATTGCGCAGAATTCCTTCCACGACGCTCCCCCCCATGCCAAGCTGCTCCACCTGGATGAGAAGACACTCCCGAAGGTCCCGGGCGCCAACCCCCATCGGATCGAATTCCTGAATCTTCTTGAGACAGGCCTCGACAACGGATTCATCCACGCCCAGTGACCGTGCGAGCTCCTCAACGGTGGCACGGAGATACCCTTCGTCGTCGATGTTGCCGATGAGCTCGGCACCAACAGCCGTTTCCACGTCGCTGAGCCGGGTGAGGCTCAACTGCCACATGAGGTGATCACTCAGGGTGCCCTTGCGAGTGAGGACATTTTCGTAGGAGGGGCGCTCGTCGTCGTCGTAATACTGCTCACCGGCGCTGAAATTATAACCCTCCAGATAGCTGTCCCAGTCGGTGTCCCGCAAGGTCTCCTCCCCCGCCTTAACCTCCTGGAACTCCTTGTCCTCGCCGGGGGGCGTCTCCTCCTTCTCTGCCTGTTCCAACTGGTCCTGCTCTTTGGGCTCCTCCACCTCGAGGGTTTCCTCAAGAACCGGGTTCTCCTCCATCTCCTGACGGACAAGATCCTGGAGTTCAAGCCGCGAGAGCTGAAGAAGCTTGATGGCCTGCTGCAACTGGGGAGTCATCACCAGTTGCTGGGTCAGCTTCATCTGTTGACGCATTTCAATGGCCATAACTAGAACATCCTAAACGCGGTTTCATGCAGCACGATTCGCCAGACATGTCCGCCCATAGTGACGGAAGCGTCACACCAAAAGCGTTAAAGTCTGAATTTCTCTCCCAGGTAGATCTCCCGGGCCTGCTTGCTCGCAGCAATTTTGACCGGATCGCCGTACTCGATCACCTTACCGGCATTCATGATATAGGCGTTGTCGCACACACCGAGCGTTTCCCTCACGTTGTGGTCGGAGATCAGAATGCCTATTCCCCTTGACTTCAGCTCGGTGATGATCCCCTGAATATCGATAACCGCAATGGGATCAATGCCGGCAAAGGGTTCGTCAAGAAGAATAAAAAGGGGCTCCGTTGCCAGTGCCCGCGCAATCTCGACCCGGCGGCGCTCGCCACCGGAGAGGGCGTACCCCTTGCTCTTGGCGATATGGCCGATCTTGAAGTCACGGATAAGTTCATTGACACGCTCGCGCCGTTCCGCCGGAGAGAGGTCCATGGTCTCCAGGACTGCCATAATGTTTTCTTCAACAGTAAGCTTTCGGAATACAGACGGTTCCTGGGGGAGATAGCTGATTCCCATCCGCGCACGCTGGTACATGGGGAGCACGGTAATCTCGTCATCACCGAGAAATACCTGGCCACCGTCCGGACGACAGAGCCCTACGACCATGTAGAACGTGGTGGTCTTCCCAGCGCCGTTGGGACCCAGCAGTCCCACCACCTCACCGGTGGAAACCCGCAGGTCGACACCATTCACGACGACACGTTTGCCGAAACCCTTACGAAGCCCTTGGGCCCGCAGGATCGTATCAGCGCTGCTTGCCGCCATCCTTCCCCTTTTCCTTTGGCGTAATTACCGCCTCAACCCGTGCGTCTGGGCCACCGGTGACGACGCTCTTCTCTTCGTTCACGAAGTAGGTAATAACCTTCCCGGAAACTGTGTTCTCTCCCTGAATCACCTTGGGATCACCGGTAAGTATTATCTTCTGCTCGGCGCTCTGATAGACCCCCTCGCGGGCCGTTGCAAGGCGGTCTCCCTGAACGATCCGGACGTTACCTGAGGCCTCAACCCTGTCGAGATCTCCTCCGTCCTCCTTGTAGTAGACAACGAGCTTGTCTGCGTAGATCGTCAGATCCCCCTGCCGGGCGATGACTTTGCCGGTAAAGGTGGCCGTCTTGCTCTTACTGTCAGTGAAAAGCTCGTTCGATTTAATAGTAATCGGCTGCCCCTCTTGTCCCCCCTTCGGAAGCGGCGCGGCGTGCGCTGTCCCCAAGGATGCCAGCAGGAAGAGCATTGCGGTGAGCATTAGTCTCATGTTATCCCTTTTTCCCCGGCGTGACGATCGCAGTCACGTCCCTAAGAATCCGTACCTGCCGGGTTTTGACTGACAATTCCATTCCCACCCCTGTGACGCTCATTCCGCTATCAGTGAACCTGACCCTGTCATCGGTCACCACAAGGGAGCGACCAGCCTCGTAGGATGCCCGTCCCGTTGTGAACTCCATGCCCGAGTCACTTATTGCCACTACGTTGCCGGAGAGTCTCACGTCCTTTGACGCATTGTAGTAATCGGCCTGGTCCGAAACGAGAGTAATATCTCCGCTTCTGCCTCTTTCATGCAGCACAAGACGCACGCCGGTCAGCCTTGTAACGTCACGCGCCTTGTCGTACTCACCCTTTTCGGCGAAAAGGTCCCACTGCTTGACGCCATCCTTGGTTTCCGTGTAATGGATTTTACTGAGGGAGAGTTCGACATTGCGTGGAAGGGCTGGCAGCCCTTCCCCTTTCTTGCCACCCGAACCGAGCTTCAGGGCCAGGGAAACGGCGAGATAGAGCGTTGCAAGAATGATGACCGAGGCCAGAATATGCCTGATTTTATTAGCCTTTATCATATATGCCGGTGCAGTATACCATCTCGCCAAAGCACTGTAAAGAAGCTTTTAGGGCCAACAGGGCAATTTGGCATGGAGATTGTAATGTCACCGTCCCGCCGCACAGGAGCTGGACACATCCGGCTTCGGGCAGGACACTGCCAGGCAATCCAGCCACTGACTTCGGAATATCTCATCAAAGTGATGCGCCGTCTGCCGGAATGCCCCCAGGACCTCCGGGTCGAAATGACCGGGCATCGTCCTGCCATCGCCCTTGATAATGATACTACAGGCAGTTTCGTGGTCCAGGGAAGGTTTATAGGCCCTTCGACTGCGCAAGGCGTCGTATTGGTCGACGAGCATGACGATTCTCCCTTCGATAGGGATCTCCCGACCCGCGAGCCCATGGGGATAGCCGGTGCCATCCCACCGTTCGTGGTGGGTGAGGGCAATCGACGCAGCCATCTGAAGCATGGCATAGGACGAACCCCGGAGAATGCGGGCACCGATGACCGTGTGCCTTTTGATCGTTTCGAACTCGTCCCTGCTGAGGGGGCCAGACTTGAAGAGGATAGAGTCAGGTATGCCGATTTTGCCGATGTCATGCATGGCGCTGGCCACAGTGATGGTCTCGACGAAATCATCCGCAAGCCCCATAACCCGTGATAGCCTCTCCGCATACATGCCGATGCGGGAGTTATGGGTCCCGGTCTCCTCGTCCCTGAGTTCAGCGGCCGCCGTGAGCCGTTCCACGACTTCCTTGCTCATACTCTTGAGCATGTGAAGCGTCTCCGCCAGCTCACGGGTCCTCTGGGCAACGGTATTCTCCAGTTCCACTTTATAGTTCTTCTCGATCTGCACAAGCCTCTTGTAATCGATCCCCTTTTCCAGGGTATGGAGAAGTTGAAGGGGCTCGTGAGGCTTGATGATGAAGTCAAAAGCCCCCTTCTTGATGGCTTCGACGGCAACGGAGAGCTCGGCATAGCCGGTCATGAGGATAACCGGCACGTCCTGGTCCTGGCCGCGAATCGCCTCCAACACCTCAATCCCCCCCATGCCGGGCATATTGATGTCGGTAAGTACTATGTCGATCCCGCCCTGGGCACACCGTTCCACGGCATTGCCCCCACGGGAGTACGCGCAGACCGTCAACCCAAAGGCTTCCAGTAACGACGACAGGCTCTCGAGGACATAAGGATCATCATCCACAACAATTATGGTAGCATCCATTTCCCTTGTCATGCGTAAGACACCTCCCTGGCCGCAGCTGCCAGTGTTGCCGGACAAAGGGACTGCCCTCGCAAGGGGGTCCCCATCCCGTATCTGTAGTTGATAATGCCGGAAACCAAGCTCTGCAGAAGAGCACAGTGGGGCGGCAAGGCAATTCCTCCCTTGGGCCGTAACAGTACACAGGCTAACGGCACACAGAAAGGGTTATGGTTCTTTTCGGCGAAAGGGAGAATTACTTGAAAGAAAACCGTGAGGCAGGTACTCAAAGGAGAAATCGGCAGGAGTGAATACTGGCAGGCCGGCAGAGGATATCGGTCAGCGAAAGTAACGGGCGGTTATCTCGTCCCACTTCCCCTGCCCCCTGAGCAGCAGATCGCAGACCTCGCGGACAGCACCCCAACCGCCACGGTTTCGGGTAGTGAAGTGAACATGGGGGAAGACGTCGTCCACGGCATCGGCCGGAGCCACCGCGAAACCGACCCGACGCAGCACCGGGATATCGATCACGTCGTCACCCATGAAGGCGACCTGGGCATCGGTGAGTTCGGTCCTCTCCAGAATCTCCTGGTAGGGAGTAAGCTTATCCAGGGCCTTCTGGTAGACGAGGGAAATCCCCAGCTCGGCAGCCCGGTTCGACACAACCAACGACCCGCGGCCCGAGATAATGCCCACCTCGATGCCTGCCCGCTGGACCATTTTGATGCCGTGGCCGTCCTTCACGTTGAAGAATTTGCTCTCAACGCCATTTGAATCGAAGATGATGCGACCGTCGGTCATGACACCATCCACGTCCAGGATAAGGAGCCGTATATTCCGGAGACGCTCGTCCATCAGGCCAGCCCCGCTTTAAGGAGATCGTGCAGGTGGATAACCCCCACCGGCTGCTTGTCGTCATCACCCTCAAAAACAAAGAGGGACGTAATGGAATATTCCTCCATCCGCTGGAGGGCCTTGGCGGCCAACTCTCCCCTCTTTATCCGCTTCGGATTGCGTCCCATGAGTTCGCCAGCGGGTAGCTCGAGAATGTCCACCCCCTGCCCCAGTGCCCGGCGGAGGTCCCCGTCGGTTATCACCCCCAGAAGCGCACCGTCACCATCAACGACCCCCGTGATACCAAGCCCCTTGGAGGTGATGACGAACAGGGCGTCGCGCATGGGGGTTTCAGTCGTGACCGTTGGAATGGCATCGCCGACATGCATGAGGTCACCCACCGTGAGAAGGAGTTTTTTGCCGAGGGAGCCGCCAGGATGGAACAGGGCGAAATCCTCGGGCCGGAATCCTCGTTCCAGCAGCAACGCCACGGCAAGGGCGTCACCCATGGCGAGGGTGGCGGTGGTAGAGGCGGTGGGTGCCAGCCCCAAGGGACAGGCCTCCTCCTTGACCGAAATATCGAGAAAGACGTCTCCAGCCTTCGCCAAGGTTGATTTCGAATTCCCTGACATGGAGACGAGGGATGCGCCGAGCCGCTTGATGATCGGAAGGATCCGCACCACCTCTTCGGTTTCGCCGCTGTTGGAGATGGCGATCACCACATCACCCTTCATGATCATCCCCAAGTCGCCGTGGATCCCCTCGGCGGGATGAAGGAAGAAGGCGGGAGTCCCGGTGGAGGCCATGGTGGACGCAATTTTCTGGCCGATGAGCCCCGATTTCCCCATGCCGGTCACCACAACCCTCCCCTTGGTGGAGAGGATGAGGCGGACCGCCCCTTCAAATTCGCCGTTGATGGAATCTGCCAGGGCCATGAGGGCGTCTGCTTCAATGCGGATGACTTTGCGTGCTTCTTCCAGAATCATAATAAATCCGTGACCGGGAACATAGGTACCTGTAAATCCGTATTACTGACCCCTGAACTCCGTTCCTGGGTTTCTATTTTACGATGGCGTCAATGGCCTTGAGTTTTTTCAGCAGACCGGGAAGGTCGTCGAGCGGCACCGAGTTGGGACCGTCGCAAAGGGCCTTGTCCGGCTCCTCGTGGACCTCCAGAAAGATTCCGTCGATACCCGTTGCCACGGCTGCCCGGGAGAGGTACTCAACGAACTCCCGCTGCCCGCCGGACGAGCCCCCATGCCCCCCGGGGAGCTGGACGCTGTGGGTGGCGTCGAAGACCACCGGAAAACCGAACCTCCGCATGATGGGCAGGCTCCGCATGTCGGACACCAGGTTGTTGTAGCCGAAGGAGGCGCCGCGCTCCGTGAGGATGATCCGCTCGTTGCCGCTGGCGACGATCTTGCCGACCACGTTCTCCATGTCCCACGGGGCCAGGAACTGCCCCTTCTTGACGTTCACCACGCACCCCGTCCGGGCAGCCTCCACCAGGAGATCGGTCTGGCGGCAGAGAAACGCCGGGATCTGAAGGATGTCGAGGACCTCAGCCGCAGGCTGCACCTGCTCGATGGAGTGGATATCGGAGATGACCGGAAGACCGAGGGACTCTTTCACCTTGGCGAGGATGCGCAACCCCTCCTTCAGCCCCGGCCCCCGGAAGGAGGTGACCGAGGTGCGGTTCGCCTTGTCGTAGGACGCCTTGAAGATCAGCGGGATCGACAACCCGTTCACGATGGTCATGAGGCGCTCGGCGCAGCGCAGTGTCGCCGTTTCGTTTTCGATGACGCAGGGGCCGGCGATGAGCACCAGGGGACGGGTCCCCCCAATCTTCACGTTGCCGATGGTAATTTCTCTGATCATAGGAACCTCAGACACTGGACGACGGAGTAAATCTTACCGTTCTACTGCCTCTTGCCCCGGTTCTCCAGGGCCGCAGCAATGAACGTCCTGAAAAGGGGATGGGGGTTGAGGGGCTTCGATTTGAATTCGGGATGAAACTGGCAGCCGAGGAACCAGGGATGGTCTGCAACCTCGACAATTTCCACCAAGTCCCCCTCCTTGTAAACACCGGAGATGACGAGCCCCTTGGAGATGAGAAGCTCCCGGAAGGCGTTGTTGAACTCGTAGCGGTGACGGTGACGCTCGGAGACGTCGAGGGAACTGTAGGCCCGATGGGCAAAGGTTCCCTTGGAGAGGGAGCAGGGATAGGCCCCGAGCCTCATGGTCCCCCCCTTGCGCTCCACTCCCTTTTGCTCCTCCATGAGGTGGATTACCGGGTTGGCGCAGTCGGGCCGGAATTCGCTGGAACAGGCATCATCAAGACCGCAGACGTTGCGGGCATACTCGACAACCGCCATCTGCATGCCGAGGCAGATGCCGAAGAAGGGCACCTTTCGGGTCCGGGCGTACTCGATGGCCTTGATCTTCCCTTCGGTCCCCCGTTCGCCAAAGCCACCCGGCACGAGGATCGCGTCAACGTCGTCCAAAAGCCCGCCGAGTCCCTCGCTCTCAAGCTTCTCGGAATCCAGGTAGCGGAGGAAAACCCGGCAGTCATTGGCGATCCCGCCGTGGGTGAGGGCTTCGGCCAGCGACTTGTACGATTCGGTAAGGTTCACGTACTTGCCGACGATGGCAATGTGAACCTCCCCCTTGAGCGGGTTGCGGAGCTTCTCCACCACGCTCTCCCAGGGGGCCAGGTCCGGGGCCTTGGTCCAGATGTTGAGCTTGTCCACCACTTGCTCGTCGAGCCCCTGCTTGTGGAGCGCGAGAGGCACCGCGTAGATGTGCTCGGCGTCGGCAGAGGTGATGACCCCCTTTTCCTCCACGTTACAGAAGAGGGCGATCTTTGCCTTCATGTCGTGGGGCAGATCCTTCTCACAGCGGCAAATGAGAATGTCGGGCTGGATACCGATCTCCCGCAGCTCCTTCACAGAGTGCTGGGTCGGTTTGGTCTTCAGCTCGCCGGCGGTCTTAATGTAGGGAACCAGCGTCACGTGGAGGTAGAGGACGTTGGCAGCCCCGCGATCGGCCTTGAACTGGCGGATCGCCTCCAGGAACGGCAGCGATTCGATATCGCCCACGGTGCCCCCCACCTCGACGATGGCCACGTCGGCACCCTTGGCGTTCTCCAGGATTTTGTGCTTGATCTCGTCGGTGATGTGGGGAATTACCTGAACTGTTCCTCCCAAGTAGTCGCCGCGACGCTCCTTCTCGATGACCGAGAAATAGACCTGACCGGTTGTAAAGTTGCTCCTCTTGGAGAGCCGCGCCGACGTGTAGCGCTCGTAGTGGCCAAGATCCAGGTCGGTCTCTGCACCGTCATCGGTGACGAAAACCTCACCGTGCTGAAAGGGGGACATGGTGCCCGGATCGACGTTGATATAAGGGTCAAGCTTCTGCATGGAGACCCTCAGGCCTCGGGCCTCCAGAAGCGCTCCGAGCGACGCCGCAGCGAGCCCCTTGCCTATGGAGGAGACGACCCCGCCGGTCACGAAGATAAATTTGGTTTTCATGGAAACTCCTGAAAATAGAGGCGACGGCGCGGAACTCCGGGTGGGACAAACGTGATTCCCCAAACCCTCTTGCCCGCAATCTGCGCCTTAGTGGCTTGATAATTTTTCGATGACTTTGTCCAGATCGTTCGGCGTATCGACACCGATCGACTCAAAGGAGGTCTCCACGACCCTGATCCGGAAACCGTTTTCCAGGACCCGCAACTGCTCCAGCTTCTCCGCAAGTTCAAGGGGGGTCGGCGTCATCCGAGCGAACCCAAGAAGGAAGTCCCGGCGGTAGACATAGAGCCCCACGTGCTTGTGGCACAGAAGCCTTCCCGTGACAAACGCCTCGTCCTTCAGGTCGTTCCACTTGTCGCGAAAGTTGGGGAGCGGCGAGCGGGAGAAATACAGGGCATACCCCTCTCTATCGGTAACAACCTTCACCACGTTGGGGCTCAGAAAATCATGCAGGGACTTGATCCGGCTCTTGAGCGTCCCCATCCGGATAGAAGCGTCGGCGGCGAGGGGGGCGATCGCCTCGTCGATCATGGCCGGCTCGATGAGGGGTTCGTCTCCCTGAACGTTAACCACAATGTCGGCATCGATCCGGGCTGCCACCTCGGCAAGGCGGTCAGTGCCGGTCTCGTGGGCTGCGGACGTCATCTCCACACGACCGCCGAAGCCACGGACAGCCTCGGCAACCCGCTCGTCGTCGGTGGCCACTATAACCTCGGAAACCAGGCCGGCCCTCGCGGTCCGCTCATAGACGTGCTGCACCATGGGCTTGCCCATGATGTCGGCAAGGGCCTTGCCGGGAAAGCGGGTCGAGGCATATCTTGCAGGGATGATGGCGGTTATTTTCATACGAAGGTCCCGGATTCGACCCCCGCTCGACGACACGACGGCATGCGTAAGCACCACGCATCAAATAGATGCCTGGCACTGAGCGCTGGAACTGACGTAACCGACGAGATTGTCCTAATTGGGGGCTAGAGAATTGTTTGTTGCTAGAAGCGTGTCCCTTCGGCAGGTGGGACGTATAACGCTACCGCAAAGGCTGTGGCGTGTCAAGGGATGAAATGCTTTGCCACACACGGGCTACCTTTGGTACAGTGCCGCCCATGCAGACCATCGGACTCATGGCAGCCATGCCCGACGAGATACGGCCACTCCTTCGCCTGGCAGGGCCTGCGGCGCGGGAGCGAAGCGGAACGTTTCCCCTGTGGCGATTGCGGATCGGCAACACAGACGTCTGTCTCGTGGAATCGGGGATGGGGATTGCCCGGGCGGCAGCGGCAGCCGATGCGCTCGTGGCGGAAGCCACGCCGACGGTGATCCTCTCCTTCGGCTTTGGCGGAGCCGTGTTGCCCGGCTTGAGCATTGGAGGCCTGGTGGTGGGAGCGAAGAGCTGGTTCGCCGGCACGGAAGGATTCAGCCCTCGCCTGGGAATCGATCAGGAACTGGCCAGGAAGATAACCGCGGAGCTTAACGACACGGTCGGCGGAGCCTCCGGCGGCGAGATCATCACCTCATCCCAAATTCTCCGAAAGAGCAACCTGGCCCACTCACTCCCGGCCGGGATGACCTTGCCGGTCCTCGACATGGAAACGGCGGCGGTAGCTGAAGTAGCACACCGGCACGGGATAGCGCTCGTGGCGCTCCGGGCAATAAGCGACGATGCGGCCGAGGAGCTAGCCTTCTCCCTGGACGAATTCACCGACCAGGAAATGACCATTCGCCCCCTGAAGGTTTTTGCGACCATCGTCCGCAAGCCGTGGATCATCCCCCAGCTTGTGAGGCTCGCCAGGAACTCCCGCCTCGCCGGCAAACGGCTTGCCCAAGGAGTTCTGGCAACTGTCGAGTTTCTCTCCCGCAGATAAAAGCGCGGGCCGGTCCGCCACCTACCCCTTACGTGTCGCCGCTGCCGACCAAGGGAAGTCCCGCAGGTGCTCGGCCATCTCCTCCTTGCGGTAGCGGTTTGTCCGGCGGATAACGGTAACGGCAGATATCGTCAGGGCGGGGATGACGATGAGGACGCCGGTCAGAGCCATGAGGCGCTCGCCGATCCAAAGGGTCACACTGAGGTTAAAAACAAGGACCGAGACATAGAGGATCGGCCCGTAGAGGGAACGAAACGGAGGATTTGCAACTCCTGCAGACCTATTACCGCCGCGGCCCAGCCGGGCATCGATCCGCTGCAGCACGAAAACGAGGATGAAGCTCACGAGCCACCACCCCAGGTAATTGGAGAGGGGCACCCCAAAGTGGACCCCGACCTCCCGATAGCCGTAGATCTGCCCCAGGAACCAGCGGTTCCCCTGAAGGGCCACCGGATCAATGATGATGTCGAGAAAGACCTGGAAGAGGGACCCGAGGAAGAGGACGGCGAAGGAGGTGCGGATGGTGCGGGTTTCCAAAGTCACCACATCCCACCGCCACGCCTTAACGGGAGAAACGACGAAGAGGGCAGTGGCATAACTGCAGTAGGTGAGAAAGACGTAGGAGAGGGAATCGAAGAACGGCACCCCGGCAATCCAGAGCTCCCGGTCGCGGGTCACGTCGATATAGTAGTACCATCCATAGGGGATGCCGGTGTTGATGGAGCTGAATTCCGAAAGAAACGCGACAAGATATCCCGCTACCGTGAACAGGGCTGTCTTGCGCCACCCCAAATGGGGCACGGCCGCCACCAGGTAGGCGGCAAAGAACGCAAAGACATAGGGGCGCATCGTGACGGTTCCGACAGCGATCCTGAGAATATCCTCCATTCATCCCTCCTGACGAACAAAGCGCGGAAGCCGCTCCTTCACGACCCCGCGCTCCCTGACAAAAGTCTCTCGTTGTACCCTGCCGGACGGTCCCGCTAGAACAGCGTCCCCACCATGCTCCCGAGAACCGAAATGGGACCGGAGTCGGACAGCCCCTCGGTCGCCCTGTCCAGCTTCTTCATGGCTGCCGTGGTGTCACGGTACAGGGTGTCGTCATTCACGAGCTTGCCAAGGGTCCCCTCTCCCGCATTGATCTTCCTGGCCACCTCGCTGACGTTTCTGGAGGCGTCCTTGAGTTCATTGTAGAGGCTCTCGTCGTTCACGAGCTTGCCGACACTCCCCTCACCCCGGTTGATCTTTGCGGCGATCTCCTTGATGTCTTTGGCTCCGTCGTTGAGGCTCGCCACAGCTCCCTTGGCATCCCGGTAAAAGGCATCGTCGTTGACGAGCTTGCCGAGGCTTCCCTCTCCCTTCTCGATCTTTGCGGTGACATTCTTCATGCTCGTCGCCAGCTCATTGGTATTGTGGTAGAGAGACTCGTCGTTGAGAAGCATCGCCAGGGACCCCTGCCCCCGGTCCATCTTGGTGGTGATGCTGTTCATGTTCTCGATGGCTCCCCGCAGATTCCCCCGGTTTTCATCAAGCATGGAGGCGATTTTCTGGAACACCTCCCGCTGGTTGTCGGTCAGGTCGTTTATCAGGACCTTCGTGTCTTTAGTAAGGTCACTCACGTTGTCGACGATGATATCGATGTTGGCGATCTCGCGACTCTTGATTTCGCTTCCCGGCGGCAGAACCGAGGCATTTGGAGAACCGAAGGAGAGGCCGAGGAACTGCCCGCCGAGGAGGTTGGTGAGCCGGATGGTCGCCACCGAATCAGCCTTGATGGAAGTGCCGGGTTTAACCTCAAAATCCACCTCAACCCTGCTGTCTGCAATGGCAATCTTCGTGATTTTGCCGACCTCGACCCCTGCCAACCGGACCGGATCGCCCAACTTGAGTCCCGTGGTGCTGGAAAGATAGGTCTTGTAGGGAATGGCCTTCTCGAAGGGATTCCACTTTTCGCCCAACTCGAGCATAATCCCGAGGAGCACAAGCCCCGCCATGAAGAAGAACCCCACCTTTTTTTCAGTTGTAATCGCCATAGTACCCCGTGCCCCTTCCGCTCCGGCCGGAACAGCCGCCTTGCGTATGATTCCTGCGAACCACGCAATGGCTCTGGTTGAGCCACCTCAGTTCAGAGCAGTATCCTCGTCAGAAAATAATCAGCCACCAAAATCAGCATAAACGAAAGCACCACGGCCCGGGTGGTGGTCTCAGCGATCCCCCGGGCCCCACCGGTGGTCTTGAAACCAGTGTAGCACGAGACCAGGCCGATGATTCCACCGAACGTTGTAGCCTTGAGAAGCCCTGCGCCGATTTCCTTCAGCTTGAGCGCCGTTTTCATGCTGTCGTAATAGGTAGAATAGGAGATAAATATCTTCGGGTGAAAGTGACTGAGGAGCGCCCCACCGAGTATCCCTATAAAATCCGCATAGATGACCAGCGCCGGAACACAGATGAGGCAGGCGATAAGCCGAGGCATGGCAAGGTAGCGGACCGGGTTGATGTCGAGGGTCTTGAGGGCGTCGATTTCCTCATAAACCTTCATTACCCCGATCTCCGCCGCCATGGCGGACCCGGCGCGCCCGGCCACCAGAAAGCTCGTCATGACCGGCCCCAGTTCCCGGACCATGGAAAGTCCCACAATCCCGCCAATGATGTTCTGGGTGCCGTACTTCTGGAGTTCGGCGCCTGTCTGAAGGGCGAGTACCATCCCCACGAAGAATGCCATGACCGAGGCCATGGGAAGCGTCTCGTAGCCGATGATTGCCATCTGGCTGAAGATGCTCTGGATGTTGCGTGGCGCCTCCCGGAAGAACCAAAGCGTCTGGCCGAGGAGCATGACCATCTCTCCCACGGTCCCGTGAAACGCAAGCACCCGTTTCCCTACCCGCTCAAACACACTCTTCACGGTTCAAACCTCGCCCTGCTCACCATGTCGCTCTCCTGTTCCGCCGCTACCTCCCCCGTCCCCTCCCAACTCACGCCGAAGGGTAGCCAGAGAAAGTTCAGGGTGTTCACCCCTTCTTTTTTCAGCAGCCGGATAAGTCCTTTCAGAACGGAAACGTCGGCCTGCTTCCCCTCTGAGCGGTATGACACGAGGGGATAAAGCTCGTATGCAAGATCATCACCCCTCCGCTCATGCCAGTATAGGTTCCAGAGAAAGGAAACCGTTGAATCGCCGGACTCATTCCATCTCTGGATATAGATCCGCCACAGCGGCGCCCAGCTTTGCTCAATACCTTCCTGGGGAAACACGGGCTCCACGGGGGCCGGAAAACTGATCTGTTTTACCCCGCGCGCGTCGCTGTTGAAGACGAAAAGGGGCCAAAGAGACGTCCGTCGCCGCTCTGCACCGTCGATGGGCCACCGTTCGCGGATGTCCGAGTAAAGAAAGAAGAAAACCCGGTCCCGCTCGCGGCAATAGGTATCCGACGTGATCTCGTCGTGCCGGTAGAGGGGCCAGAGGTACCATCGCTTGAGGGTCTCCTTGCCCCGCTCCTCGGCGTAGAAAGGGAGATACCGCTTTATCTCACGTTTCTCGCCCGTGGCAGTCATGATCAGGGGCCAGAGGTAGTACCGCTCCTCCTGCTTCGCCTCACGGTCGCTGGTCCATCCCATGAAGGGCCAGAGATAGGTGCGGGAAGAGACCCGAGGCGACTCGGTGGCCGCGTAGAAGGGGAAGACGGTGAGCCGCTCTGTGGGGTTGTCGGTGTCGAGTCCCTTCAGCTCGTGGAGGTAAAAGGGCCACAGGACGAAGCGACGCTCATAGCTCCCCTCCTTGGCCGATCTGCCGTAAAGAGGCCAGAACTGGAATCCGGTCTCCCGCTCCCCCGTGGTGGTTGAGAAAAACGGATAGAGGTAGTTCCGCGTCGTGGTCCCCTTTTTGACCGTGCGACTGTAAAGTGGAAACAGGGTGTAATGGATCTCGTCCCGCGAGAATCGCTCGTAAAGAGTTCCATAAAACGGAAAAATCGAGGTGTACGGCCCGTAGGTGTCCGATGTGCCGCGAATGAAGAAGGGGAAGAGCATGGAATCGCTCTCCACCTTGTCCGGCTCGTCTTTGCGGAACGTGTTGACATGGAAGAGCGGCGTCACCTGGAAGGTCGACACCTCAGGGGTTTCGCGCGATGAGGCGATCGGGTAGAGGTAGCTTGTCGACGCGCTCCTTTCCCCCTCATCAACGATTCGGTAGACAAAGGGCCGGACGGCGATCGTCGTTTCATCCCCCTGGTGCTGGATCTTGACGAGGGGCCCAAGGATTGAAAGATTGCTGAAACCGGTATTGGGGCTCTTCCGGTAGTCAACCAGGGGCCAGAGGGTAAAAATAGTTCCCTG
Source organism: Geobacter sp. (assembly GCF_030834625.1). Taxonomy (NCBI): domain Bacteria; kingdom Pseudomonadati; phylum Thermodesulfobacteriota; class Desulfuromonadia; order Geobacterales; family Geobacteraceae; genus Geobacter; species Geobacter sp. The sequence continues at coordinate 56,900 of NZ_JAUQXO010000039.1, read as the reverse complement.
CCCCCCATCACCGTTCCCGGACGCCCGAAGCGGCACTGCGAGAAGCATCGTGAGAACGCACGTGATGAGTAAGGAACGATAAAGCATGGAAAATATTTCACCGTGTCAAAAAAGTGGATCGACTAGTTAAATACCCTCAAGCACCGGGACGAGTCAACAGAAAACACCCTGTCCTCCCTGCACCATAGAGAAAGAGGCCTGCGCACAACGCAGGCCTCTCGAAAAAGCGAACAGGGGAAACGGAGCGTCTCAGTACTTCTGGTCAGCGTAGTCAACCCAGCCGCCGGCCAGGACCAGGGCCTTGTCGAAGGGAGAAACCTCAAATGAAATACTCTCTTCCTTTCCTCCGCCTGCGACCGTAAGGACCTGCTTTTCCACGTCGATTCCGATGACTGCATCGAGGCAGTCCCCATAGGCGAAGAGAAGGTCGAGCTTCTCCTTCGGTAATTCGATTGCTGCCATGCCGCAGTTGAACATGTTCTGCCGGAAAATACGGGCGAACGACTCTGCAATCACGGCGGTGATGCCGTTCACCTCAAAGACCCACGGCGCATGCTCCCGGGAGGATCCGCAACCGAAGTTGGCCCGCGAAACGATGACCCGGGCGGCCTTGGTCTTCTCACCCTTCGGATCGAATCCGGGGAGTTTCAGGTCCTCGAGGATATAGGGTTTCAGGTCTTCCTTAGTGATCTCGGTCAGGTACTTGGCCGGAATGATCTCGTCGGTATTGATATCGGAGCGGTCGAGAAAGAGTGCGGGGCCGCCAAATTGTTTCATGGTTCAGTCTCCTTGGAAAAGTCGGTCACGAGTGACCGGTGACTGGCGCATCAAAGGGCTGCCAGCCATCCACCAAAAAAATTACAGGTATTTCCGAGGGTCGGCGATCACCCCTTCGATGGCAGTTGCCGCGCTCGTGGCTGGGGACATGAGGTGAACCATCCCCCCCTTCCCCATCCGTCCCATGAAGTTGCGGTTGGTGGTGGAGGCGCAGACCTCCCCCTCAGCGAGAACCCCGTTGCTCATGCCGAGACAGGCTCCGCAGGTGGGGTTCGTGACGCAAAAACCAGCCTCCATGAAGATGTCGATAATACCTTCGGCCATGGCATCCTTGTAGATCTTAGGCGTGGCCGGGGAGAGAATGCCGCGCACCGTAGGGGCAATCGTCTTCCCCTTGAGGATCTGAGCCGCAATCCGCAGGTCCTCCAGACGGCCGTTGGTGCAGGAGCCCAGATAGACCTGGTCGACGGGGGCGCCGGCAATTTCACTGACCGGCTTCACCTGGTCGGGCTTGTAGCCGAAGGTGACAATGGGCTCCAGGGTCGATACGTCGAAGTCGAGTACCCGTTCGTAACTGGCATCAGCATCGGAACACCATGTGCCGAACTTGGCAAGGGCGGCTTCTTTCGATGGATATTCGTTCTGGATGAAGGGCCAAAGGTATTCCACCGTCACCATGTCGGGCATGCAGATACCGGAGGTTCCCCCCGCCTCGATGGCCATGTTGCAGAGCGTCATCCGCGACTCCATCGTCATTGCATCAACCACCGACCCCCTGAATTCCATCACCCGGTCGGTGGCGCCATTCACGCCGAGCTGGCCGATGACATAGAGGATCACGTCCTTGGCGTAGACGCCACGGGGGAGAGACCCGTTCAGGTTGATCCTGATCGTCTTCGGCTCCCGGAAGGCGCAGACCCCCTTGAGAATCCCCACCTCCAGGTCAGTGGTGCCGACACCGGCGGCAAAGGCACCGAAGGCACCGTGGGTGCAGGTATGGGAATCGCCCATGATGACCGTGTAACCGGGATGGATATATCCCTTCTCGGGAAAGAGGGCGTGACATACGCCGTTATGGCCGACGTCGAAAAAGTCCTGGATAGCGTGGCGCCGTGCCCAGTCGCGCAGGATCTTGGCCTGGGTGGCGGTCTTCGTGTCCTTGCTCGGTGTCACGTGGTCGACCACGGCCTTAATCCTCGTGGGATCGAAGACCCGGTCCTTGCCCCGCGAAATCAGATCGGCAATGGCGATGGGAGTGGTAATCTCGTGGCACATCACCACGTCGAGCCTGAGCACCTTGGTACCAGGGAACGGCTCATCGACCAGGTGACTCGCAAAAATCTTTTCAGCTGTGGTCTTACCCATGTGAACTACCCTTTCGCATGTGATGAACTGTTCGGCAACTGTAAACAAAGCCCCTTGATAAATCAACGTAATATTTGTTCGACCCGGCTTAACATTTGCTTGCAGGATAATGACATGCTAGAATGCGAAAATTTTCAACGGGGGCTGACCTGCCATGGAATTAAGTTTTACCCGCTCCAACGGAGAAATCGACAAACTGATCGACACCCTTATGGAGAGAGTCGACGCCATTCACCACCCGGCGATGATCCGGGAGATGATCATCTCCGCCCTCAAGTCGGGCCAGGAATGCAACTACCTGGCGGATCTCAAGCTCCTCAACAACACCATGAAGGAGATGCGCTACACCACCAACGTCTTCGCTCCCTATCGAGGGAAGCGAAAGGTGACCATCTTCGGCTCCGCACGTACCGAACACCACGAGCCGATCTACCAGACCTGTGTTCGCTTCAGCCGAAAGCTTGCAGACAAGGGTTTCATGATCATTACCGGCGGCGGGCCTGGAATCATGCAGGCAGGAAACGAAGGAGCCGGCAGCGAGCATTCCTTTGCCGTCAACATCCGCCTCCCCTTCGAGCAGCAACCAAACCCGTTCATGCTCCAGAATCCTCGGCTAATCAACTACAAGTACTTCTTCAACCGAAAGGTAGCCTTCGTGAAGGAATCTAACGCCTTAGCCGTTTTCCCCGGCGGATTTGGTACCCTCGACGAGGCAATGGAGGTCTTCACCCTCATCCAAACTGGCAAAACCTCTCCCAAACCGCTCGTTCTCATCGACGACAATGACGGCTATTGGGACCGCTGGTTCGACTTCGTTAAGGAATGCATCCTCGGCAAGGGTTTCATCTCCGCCGAAGACTTCTCCATCTTCACCATCACCCGTGACGAGGACGAAGCAATCAGGGTCATCGAGGATTTCTACCGCAACTACCATTCGCTCAGATTCTTTGAAGCACGTCTCATCATCCGCCTCACAAAGGAACTTACCCCCGAACAGATCGATGAACTGGAGAACGAGTTCCCCGAAATACGACTGCCGGGGACCCGCATCGTCCCCTGTGCACCCCTCCCCGAGGAGGCCGATGAGCCCGATCTCCTTAAGTTGCCCCGGATCTCGCTGCAGTTCGACCACCAACACTACGGACTCCTCGTCGCCTTCATCAGAAAGCTCAACCTGTTCTGATCGCCAACTGAAAAACCCTTGACAACGTAATTACACGCTGTTAATTTTTGCACGTAGCAAGTTTCGGAAGCTTTATGCAGCAAATGAAAACCAGTACAAAGATTCACATGCTTTGCGGTTTTCCTGCCTCAAGACTCCGGAAACTCTAGCAACATCCCACGAAGTTCCGGCAACGATCCGGAGGCACCAAAAAGGAGGTAGGAAAATGGCACAGGGCAAGGTTAAGTGGTTCAACGACGCCAAAGGCTTCGGCTTCATTGAGCAGGACAACGGAGAGGATGTGTTCGTTCACTTCTCTGCCATCCAGACCGATGGGTTCAAGACCCTTGCTGAAGGCGAAGCGGTCACCTTCGACGTGGTCACCGGACCCAAAGGGCTCCAGGCAGCCAACGTAAAAAAAGCCTAACTAATCAGCCGATAAACGGCACAAAAGAGCCCCGCATGAGTATTCCAGCGGGGCTCTTTTTTATCAATCCCATCTGTAATTGTAATAAGAGAGTCTTCCACGGCAGGGGGAGAAATAACCAGCATTCTCCCCCTGCTTACGTTTACAGACACTCGTGGATTCGCTCCATTTTTGATTGAAGACGATTGAGCGCATTAATATATGCCTTTGCCGACGCCTCAATAATATCGGTGGAGGAACCACGGCCAACGACCGTCTCGTCACCGTCGGTCACACGCACGGTCACTTCACCCTGAGCATCGGTACCGCCAGTGATGGATCCCACATTGTACTGCTGGAGTTTCGCCTTGGTCTTGGTCAGCTTCTTGATGGCCTTGAGAGTCGCATCAACCGGACCGTCGCCCAGTTCGGCGGTCCGTACCGGCGAGCCGTCGATCTCCATCTGCACCGTGGAGGTGGCCACAGCAAAGGAACCACAGGTGACCGTGATGTGGGAGAGCCGATACTTCTCCGCCGGTCGCATCACCTCGTCAGCCACCAAGGCGTCAAGATCCTCGTCGAAGACCTCTTTCTTCAGATCAGCCAGGGCCTTGAACCGCTCGAAGGCGCGGTTCAGGTCTTCATCGGAAAGTTCGTAACCAAGTTCAGTAAGACGCTTTTTGAAGGCGTGGCGGCCCGAGTGCTTGCCGAGCACCAGCACGTTCGCCTTGAGCCCTATCGATTCGGGGGTCATGATTTCATAGGTGGACTTCTCCATAAGGACGCCATGCTGATGGATTCCCGACTCGTGGGCAAAGGCGTTGGCCCCGACTATCGCCTTGTTGGGCTGGACTCCGATTCCGGTAATAGTGGTAAGGAGACGGCTGGCCGGAACGATCTGTTCATGGTCCACATTGGTCCTGAAGGGGAGGATGTCGTGCCGCGTCCTGATGGCCATGACAAACTCCTCCAGGGAGCAGTTCCCCGCCCGCTCGCCGATTCCGTTGACAGTGCACTCTACCTGGCCTGCCCCGGCCTGGACCGCAGCGATGGAGTTGGCCACCGCCAGTCCCAGGTCGTTATGGCAATGGACCGAGATGACCGCCTTTTCGATGTTTGGCACGTTCTCCTTGAGGTGCCTGATGATATTAAAGTACTCGAAAGGAATCGTGTAGCCGACGGTGTCGGGGATGTTCACCGTCGTGACACCAGCGTCAATCACCGCCTCAACTACTTGTGCCAAAAAAGCCAGGTCGGTGCGAACAGCATCCTCACAGGAAAACTCCACGTTGGGAGTGTATGATTTTGCTCGCCTCACCGCTTTGACTGCGTTCTCGAGCACCTGATCGCGGGTCATTCTCAGCTTGTACTTCATGTGTATTTCCGACGTGGCGAGGAAGGTATGGATCCGCCCCTTCTCACCTGCATACTTGAGCGCTTCCCAAGCGCGGTCGATATCCTTGTCGCTGGATCGACAGAGCCCGGCGATCTCCGGCCCCTTGATGGTCTGGGCAATCCGCTTCACCGCTTCGAAGTCTCCCTCCGAAGCGATGGGGAAACCCGCCTCTATGACGTCAACATTCAGCTTCTGGAGCTGTTTGGCAACGCGCAGCTTCTCCTCGATGTTCATGCTGTTGCCCGGCGACTGCTCGCCGTCGCGAAGCGTTGTATCGAAAATCTTGATAGTCTTCAATTCCGCCATGGTCTGCCTCCCTATGCGTAATGGTCGTCTCGAGCCGCCTGCGGCCTAGTTTCCCTGTAGCAGCCCTCTGCGCAAAACAAAAAAGCCTCCGCCCAGACAAGGGACGAAGGCTCTGCTCCGTGGTACCACCCTTTTTTATCCACTTTGTTCCCAGCCAACTGCATACCGGAAGCGGACCTTGTTTCCCCTTAACGCGGGTAACGGCCTTGACTAGGTGGAACAGAGTTTCCATGCCACGTTCACCAAGGCGGCTCCGAGGCGAGTTCATCCGTCCTTATACCGGTTTGCACCACCCACCGGCTCTCTGTCACCGAAATCATCTTCAGTGCAATAAGGAAAAGGATTACTACTCCTCTTCTCAGCCTTTTCAAATTGTAGAGGCAATAGTAGTGAACAATACGTCCGGCTGTCAAGACAATTCCGCTTGGATTCCGACAAGTTCCACGCCTTCAAATCTTGTTTGCCGCAACCAAAGAGGATGATGGTGCTCCACGCATTTGATCAGTTCGTTCAGTGTTCTTCCTTGACGTGCTTGTTGTGGATCACCTTCTCGAGCCTTCGCCTCCGGGGCCAAGTCATCAGAAATCCGATGATTCCTGAGAAGGTATAGCAGAGAAAGATCACGAACAGCATGACGATTGGCTCTGCCGCGATAACCACTAAAAGGAGCACCGCAAGAACAAGAAAGGCAAACGGCTGGCGCTTGATAAGCTCCGGGTCCTTGAAGGAGTAGTAGCGGAAATTGGATACCATCAAGAAGGCAAGAAGGTAGATGAGAATTAGTATCGCCAGCTTCTTGAAAGAACTGGGCCAGCCAAAGTGGTAAAAAAGGAGCACCATGGCCGACACCATGCTCGCCGCCGCCGGTGTCGGCAACCCCACAAAGCGCTTGCTCTCCACCGTGTTGACCTGAACATTGAAGCGGGCCAGCCTGAGGGCCCCGCAGGCGACAAAGAGAAACGCCGCAAGCCACCCCAGACGGCCGAAGGGCTGGAGCGCCCACTTGTACATGAGGAGGGCCGGCGCGACGCAGAAGGATACCACATCGGCCAACGAGTCGTATTCGACCCCGAACTTGCTGGACGTGCCGGTGAGCCGTGCAACCTTGCCGTCGAGACCGTCGAATATAGAGGAAATGAGGATCCAGAGCGCGGCGGTCTTGAAATCGCCGTTCATGGTGGCGACCATGCCGTAGAAACCGGCGAACAGGCTTCCTGTGGTAAAGAGGTTCGGAAGGATGTAAATCCCCTTCCGCATGCTCTCGCTCATGTCGATCTTTTCACCGCTCATGGCAGTATCCCCAAGATGGTCTCCCCAGCAACGGTCTTGTCGCCCATTTTTACTCGCACTGCGGTTTCGCGCGGCAGATAGACATCGAGACGGGAACCGAAGCGGATCAGGCCGTAACGCCTTCCGCGGACAAGGTGATCACCCTTTGAAGCATAACAGACAATGCGGCGTGCTATAAGACCGGCCACCTGAACGACAACCATCTTCATCCCCTTGGCGGTTTCGATGACAAGCCCAGCCTGCTCGTTCTCAAAGGTGGCCCGCTCGTCGCGGACATCAAGAAACTTACCCTTGATGTAAAAGGAGTCCAGCACCTTGCCAGTTACCGGCACCCTGTTCACATGGACGTTGAAAACCGACATGAAGATACTGATCTTGGTCATTTCCTCCCCCAGATGCTCCTCGCGGGAAGGGCCCAGATAAATGACCATGCCGTCAGCCGGAGCAATCACCGCGTTATCGTCTGCAGGGGTGGTCCGCTCGGGATTGCGAAAGAAAAAAACTATGAAGAGTGTCAATGCTCCGAAAAGAACCGCCAGAATCAAGAATGCGGGCATCTTCGAGCAAAGGACGGCCAGCGCCACGGTTATTACCGCGGCACCAGCGATAAAGGGATATCCCTCCGCGGCAATGGGGGTATTTGTGTTGCGCATCAGAGAACCTCAGGCTTTTGGACCATCATAAACCAAACGACCGCTCCATGGCGACCGCATTTTCACGCAACCACAAAGAGGCCGGATGCGGTGGGGGTGTTCTTACCCTGTCCCGTACCCGGCCTCCCTGTCGCTGTTTCAGTCTCTGTTTAGTTCTTTGCTTTATCGACGATCTTGGAAGCACCGATCCACGACATCATGGAGCGGAGACGTGCCCCGACTTCCTCAATCTGGTGCTCGGCACCCTTGCGGCGAAGAGCAGTGAAGACCGGCTTGTTGGCCTTGTTCTCGAGCATCCATTCCTTGGCGAACTGGCCGGTCTGGATCTCGTCGAGAATCTTCTTCATCTCCTTCTTGGTTTCAGCGGTGATGACCCGCGGTCCGCGGGTGAGGTCACCGTACTCGGCCGTATTGGAGATGGAGTAACGCATATTGGCGATGCCGCCTTCGTAGATCAGGTCAACGATGAGCTTCGTCTCGTGGAGACACTCGAAGTAGGCCATCTCCGGAGCATAGCCCGCCTCGACCAGGGTCTCAAAACCAGCCTGGATCAGGGCAGAGATACCACCGCACAGCACAGCCTGCTCGCCAAAGAGGTCAGTCTCGGTCTCTTCCTTGAAGGAGGTCTCTATAATGCCGGCGCGACCGCCACCGTTGGCCGAGGCGTAGGCAAGGGCCACATCACGGGAATTGCCGGCCGGGTCGTGGTGGATGGCGATGAGGCTCGGCACGCCGCCACCCTTCGTGTACTCGTGACGAACCAGGTGACCCGGTCCCTTGGGAGCTACCATGATAACGTTGACGTCGGGACGCGGCACGATCTGGCCGAAATGGATGTTGAAACCATGGCTGAAGGCGAGGTAGGCGCCCTGCTTGAGGAACGGGCCGATCTCTTCCCGGTAGATGTCCCCCTGGGTCTCGTCTGGGAGAAGGATCATCACCACGTCAGCAATTTTCACCGCTTCCGGGGTGGGGAGTACAGTCAGACCGGCCTCGGTGGCCTTTTTAACCGACGCGGAGTCGGCGCGGAGCCCCACCACAACGTCGATGCCCGAATCCTTCAGGTTATTGGCATGGGCATGTCCCTGGGAGCCGTAGCCGATGATGGCTACTTTCTTCCCCTTGAGCACGCCCATATTGCAATCCTTGTCATAGTAAATCTTCATTCTTTCCTCCTCGAGTGTAGTGAATCCATTTAACTGTGTTATTGCCATGCACAGCGAAAAAGCCAGCTAGCCCTTCCATGCCTTGGCGCCGCGGCCTATGGCCACCGGACCGGTCCTGACCAACTCCTTGAGTCCGAGGGGACGCAGGAGCTCAAGAATGGCGTCGATTTTCGCCGGGGCACCGGTCGCCTCGATAGTGAACGATTTGGTGGTTACGTCGATGATCTTCGCCCTAAAAATATCCGCAATCCTGAGGATTTCAGCCCGGGCGGACTCCTCGGCGGTAACCTTGATGAGGGCCATCTCCCTCTCGATCGCCTCGCCATCGGTAAAGTCGATTACCTTGATGACGTCGATGAGCTTGTTGAGCTGCTTGGATATCTGCTCAAGAATCTGGTCATCCCCCCGGGTAACTATGGTCATCCGGGAGATGGTCTCATCGTTGGTGGGAGCAACCGAGAGAGAATCGATATTGAAGCCGCGGCCGGAAAAGAGGCCGGCTACGCGGGAAAGGACGCCAAATTCGTTTTCCACCATAACGGTGATCGTATGTCTCATGAAGAAACCTCCTGAAGAGCGGGCAAGATCGAAAGCGCTTTCGCGTGTCCGCGCCCACTAGGCATTGAGCACCATTTCATTGAGAGACGCCCCGGCAGGGACCATCGGGAGCACCTTCTCCTCACGGGCGATCTTGAACTCCATAATGACCGGACCCGGCGTTTCGAAGGCCTTCTTGATGGTCGCCTCCACCTCGTCGGGTCTCGTCGCCTGGAACCCCTTGGCCCCAAAAGCCTCGGCAAGTTTGATGAAGTCGATGGGAAGCTCCATGCAGGTCTGGGAGTAGCGCTTGTCAAAAAAGAGCTCCTGCCACTGGCGAACCATGCCGAGGAAGTTATTGTTGAGAATTACAATCTTTACGGGAAGCCGGTTCTGGACCAGCGTCGCCATCTCCTGAAGGTTCATCTGGAAACCGCCGTCGCCGCAGACAGCGATGACCTGCCGGTTCGGGAAGGCCGCCTGGGCACCCATTGCCGCCGGAAGTCCGTATCCCATCGTCCCGAGACCGCCAGACGAAAGGAGCGTTCGCGGCTCGCGGAACCCGAAGAACTGGGCGGTCCACATCTGATGCTGGCCCACGTCCGTGGCCACAATGGCGTCGGACTCCGAAAGCTCACGAAGCTTCTGGATCACGAACTGGGGTTTGATCACCGTGGCTGTTTGCTTGTAACTCATCGGGTGCTTCTTCTTCCACCCGTCAATCTCCACCAGCCACGGTTCAATCCCTGCGTGGAACGCCGCTATCTTGTCACCACACTCTTCAACAGTCTTGAGCATGCGGCCAAGGACATCCTTGACCTGTCCGACGATCGGGAGATCAACCCGGACGTTCTTGCGAATGGAGGTCGGGTCCACGTCCATGTGGATGATCTTCGCATGGGAAGCAAAGGTGGCGATCTTTCCGGTCACCCGGTCATCGAAGCGTGCCCCCACCGCAACGAGCAGGTCGCAGTTGGTCACCGCCATGTTGGCAAAATAGGTGCCGTGCATCCCGAGAAGATTGAGCGAGAGAGGATTGTCCTCGGGAAAGGCGCCAAGCCCCATAAGGGTCGTGGTGACCGGAATATGGAGCTTGGTGGCCAGGGCGCTGAGTTCACCGGCGGCATCGCCGGAAATGGCTCCGCCCCCCACGTAAATGACCGGCTTCTTTGCCGCCAGGAGCATGGACACGGCCTTCTCTATCTGCTTCGGGTGACCTTCCACAGTCGGCTTGTAGCTGCGAAGCTCGATGGAATCGGGATAGTGAAACTCGGCGGTAGCGATCTGAACATCCTTCGGCAAGTCGACGAGAACCGGACCGGGGCGCCCCGTACGGGCAATAAAGAAGGCCTTTTTGATGATCGTGGCGATGTCTTTAACATCCTTCACGAGGAAGTTGTGCTTTGTGCAGGGACGGGTGATACCAATGATGTCCACCTCCTGGAAGGCGTCGTTGCCGATGAGGGCCGTCGGCACCTGCCCGGTGATAACCACCAGGGGGATGGAGTCCATGTAGGCGGTGGCAATGCCGGTCACCGTATTAGTGGCGCCGGGGCCGGACGTGGCTATGGCGACGCCGACCCTGCCAGTGGCCCGGGCAAAGCCATCGGCCGCATGGACGCCTGCCTGCTCGTGCCGGGGAAGGATATGACGGATATCTTTGAAGCTGAAGAGCTCGTCATAGATATTGATAACCGTGCCGCCAGGATAGCCGAAGACGGTGTCAACACCTTCCAGCTTGAGACATTCAAGGAGTATTCGTGCGCCTGTCATTTTCATATAAACCTCCCAAGAGGGACATCAAATCTGGTGGAACAAAGTGGTTTTCTGGAATGATCCCGAGAAATCGCTCTTACTCGGCCGTCGTGACCGCCCCGGTGTATGCCGAGGTCACCACTTTGGCGTAGCGTGCGAGCCATCCGGTCTTGATCTTGGGTTCGGGAGCAACCCAGCGGTTGCGGCGCTCCGCAAGGATTGACTCGTCCACGAGGAGCTCCAGCTTCCGGTTGGGGATATCGAGTCGAATCCTGTCCCCCTCTTCCACCAGAGCGAGGGGACCCCCTTCGGCCGCCTCGGGAGAAATGTGCCCGATACAGGGACCGCGGGTACCACCGGAGAAGCGGCCGTCGGTGATGAGAGCAACGGAATCTCCGAGGCCAAGCCCCATGAGGGTCGCGGTCGGTGCAAGCATCTCCCGCATTCCCGGCCCCCCCTTGGGCCCCTCGTAGCGGATCACCACCACGTCGCCGGACGTGATCTCCCCCCCCATGAGGGCGGCCATGGCGGCCTCTTCCGAGTCGAAGCAGCGGGCTCTTCCCTCGAACTTCATCATGGGCGCCGACACCCCCGACTGCTTAACCACTGCACCCTTTGGAGCAAGATTGCCGAAGAGAACGGCAATTCCCCCCTCCTTCTTGACTGGATCGGACACGGGACGGATAACCCGCTCATCTACCGTCTGTACCGTGGACGCCAGTTCACGGGTAGTGAGTCCCATGACGGTCGGATTGTCCTTGATCATATCGCCGAGCTGCTTAAGAACTCCGACAACACCGCCGGCTGCGTCGAGATCCTCCATAAAGTACTCCCCTGCCGGGTTCATGGATGCGATCTGCGGCGTTTCCTTGGAGAGGATGTCGAAAGTTTCCAGAGGGAGTTCGACCCCTGCCTCCCGCGCAATGGCCAGGAGATGGAGAACGGTATTGGAAGATCCGCCGAGGGCGAGATCAACCCGGATGGCATTCTCGAAGGCGGCACGTGTCAGGATCTGGCGCGGCGTCACTCCGTTGCGGACAAGCTCAACGATCTTCTCGCCCGAGGCAAAGGCAATACGACGCTTGAGGGCTGAAACTGCCAGGGCCGTCCCGCAGCGGGGAAGGCTCATGCCGAGGGTTTCGGTGAGAATCGCCATGGTATTGGCGGTAAAGAGCCCCTGACACGATCCCATGCCGGGACAGGCGTTTTCCTCACAGACCTGAAGTTCTTTTTCGTCGATGACGCCGGCCTTGTAGCGGGCCATGGCCTCAAAAGTATCGGTTACAAAGGAGAAGCGCCGCCCTTCGACACCGCGGCCGGCCATCATGGGACCCGCGGTCACCACGATGGCGGGGATGTCGAGCCGTGCCGCCGCCATGAGCATGCCGGGAGTGATCTTGTCGCAGTTGGTGAGGAGAACGAGGCCGTCGAGCCGATGGGCTTCGGCCACCGACTCGACCATGTCGGCAATCAGTTCGCGGGTCGGGAGGGAGTAGTGCATCCCCTTGTGTCCCATGGCGATGCCGTCGCAGACGCCGGGAATGCCGAAGAAAAAGGCATAACCGCCGCCGGTGTGGATACCTTTCTCGATGAAGCGCTCCAGGTCCCGCATCCCCACGTGCCCCGGAATCAGGTCGGTGAAACTGGTGGCAACGCCAATGAACGGCTTCGTCATCTCGCTCTGGGGAACGCCGGTTCCCTTGATGAGGGCTCGGTGCGGAGTCCGCTCGATCCCCTTCTTTATGGTGTCACTGCGCATCTGGAAGACCTCTGGCTGAAAAAAATCAAATGGGGGGAATTCCCAAGGAATGTCTTTGATCCTGCCGACCGTTTCGCAATCGTAATCGAAAATTCAATTATCTCAAACAGATCGGAGTACAAAGGGAAAGTGTGAAAATAATACATTAGGTGGGGACTGTCAACACCATTAAAATGGCGTTATAGCGTTTCCCGCATCATCTTAGTCAGCTCGGCCTCGGATGGACGGATATAGGTGGGATTCAAGCAAGGCAGCGGCGTGAACGCACCCGAGCGGAATAACTCAAGGGCAAGCACCGCACCGGCTGCTGCACGGGGTTGATGGCAGTGCGCAGGTGCAAAGACGGCTCTGTCACCAAGGGTTTCTTCGATGAGATCCCGGTAGCGGAGCGCCCCGTTGCCGACAAAGAGGGTCGGACCGTCGATGAGCCCGAGGAAGCGTTCCGGGGCTATGACGCAGTCGGCATGGAGGGGTTCGGGAAGAACACCACAACGGTAGAGCGCTGCGTAGACCTCCTTCTTTCGGGCGTCGAAGAGAGTACAGACCGTAAGTGAGCACACGGGAAGGTTGAGCGCAAGCATGGCAAGGGACGAAAAACCAACCACCGGCTTTCCCGTCGCCAGCGCGAGCCCTTTGACAGTGGATACTCCAATCCGGACACCGGTGAAAGATCCGGGGCCCAAGGCCACGCCGAAGCCATCAAGATCGGCAAGGAGGAGCCCGGAATCCCGCAAGATGGTGTCAACCGCGGCAAGGAGCCGCTCGGAAAGGGTCCGTTCACTATCGAGAAGGGACTCGGCCGCGAGACGCCCGTCGATGGTGAGTGCTACGCCGCAGGTGGACGTTGATGTATCGACGGTGAGGAGCTTCAAGCTACCCATTCCCCACGAGGTAGCGGGCAATGTCGTTGTAGAAGGCGAGCACCATGAGCCCGATGAGAAGGGCAAGCCCCACCTGCTGAGCGATTTCCCGCGCCCGCATGCTGACCGGTCTGCGGAAGACGAGTTCCCAGAGGTAGAAAACAAGGTGCCCGCCATCGAGAATCGGGATGGGAAGGAGATTGAGAACGCCCAAGTTCACCGAGAGCAGCGCCATGAACGCGAGAAAACTCACTCCTCCCGCCTCGGCCTGCTGGCCGGCCATCTTGGCGATCATGATCGGTCCGCCGATGGTATCCAGAGGAATGGCCCGCTCGACGATCTTCACCAGCGAAAGGACCGTCAACTCGATGACGTTCCAGGTCTGGGCACTTCCCCGGGAGAAGGCCTCGCCGGGAGGGTATCGGTCGATGACCGTCTCTCCCGCAGCAACCACCCCGATGACGGGGGAGGTCACCGTCTCTCCGAGGAGGTTCTTCCCGGTTCGCGTCTCGGGGACAATCCGGAAGATCTTTGTCTCCGTGCCCCGCTTAACCTCGATATCCAGCGATGATCCCTTCGTCGTCGCGATCTCGGCCGCCATCTCGTCCCACCGGACCACCTTCTTGCCGTTCACGGCAGTGACCATGTCACCTGCAGCCAGGCCTGCCTTGGCAGCAGGCTTGTCCTTGACCACTTCCCCGACTTTGGTGGTTGCGGCAGGCACGCCAATCATGAAGATCACGATGAAGAGGAGCCAGGCGAAGATAAGGTTGAAGCCGGGACCGGCCACCACGATGCCGATGCGCCTGAGGGGTGTCTTTTCCGCAAAGGAGCGGGTCTTCTCCTCATCGGTGAGCTCGCCGTCGGTCCCCTCGCCAACCATTTTCACATACCCACCAAGGGGGAACGCGGAAAGGAGGTACTCGGTTTCGCCGACCTTCTTACCGATAAGCTTCGGCCCGAACCCGAGGGAAAACTTCTCGACTCCGACGCCAAAGAGCTTGGCAAAGATGAAATGCCCTAACTCGTGCACAAAGATGAGTATGCCGAGAACGATAATTGCGGAAACAATGCTTGTCATCTGAAGCCTCGCAAAAGGGGCAGGGAATCTTGTCAGTACAACCCGAGGAGCGCCCGGGTTTTTTCTCTCGCCCAGAGATCGGAGGAAAGAACATCCTCTATGGTGACAAGTGAACGGGACTCATGGGCATCCATGGTTCGTGCGATAGACGTGGCAATATCGGTGAAACCGATCCTCCCCTTCAGGAAGGCCTCGACCGCAACCTCGTTGGCGGCGTTCATGACCGCCGGCATGCTCTCCCCGGCGGCAAGGGCATCGTAGGCCAGCTTCAGGGCAGGGAAACGCTGATAGTCGGGAGCAAGGAAGGTAAGCCCCGACAACACGGTCAGATCAAGGGGCTTCACCCCCGTCGGAATCCGCTCCGGATAGGTGAGAGCGTAGGCGATGGGGGCCTTCATATCGGGTACCCCCAGTTGAGCCATGACACAGCCGTCCGCATATTCGACCATGGAGTGAATAATGCTCTGGGGATGGATATTCACGGCAATCTGCTCCGCCGGCGTATCAAAGAGCCAGCGCGCCTCTATAACCTCCAGCCCCTTGTTCATCATGGTGGCCGAGTCGATGGTTATTTTCTGCCCCATGCTCCAATTAGGATGATTGAGGGCATCGGCAACCGAGACCTGGGAGAGACGATCAAGAGGGAGGTCCAGGAACGGCCCCCCCGATGCGGTAAGGATAATCCGCTTCACGTCCTTCCGGCTTTGCCCCTCAAGGGATTGGAAGACCGCGGAGTGCTCGCTATCGACCGGGTAGAGCCTTACCCCCTTCTCCCTGACAAGGTCCATCATGATCCGACCGGCGGTGACGAGGGTCTCCTTGTTGGCAAGGGCAACGTCCTTGCCGGCCTTGATGGCTGCAGCGGTCGGCACGAGGCCGGCAGCACCAACGATGGCAGCAACCACCATGTCGCTTTCCCCGGCAGTGGCAGCAGCAATGAGGCCGGGAACCCCATGGTGGATCTGGGGTTTCAGGCCTGTGAGCATTCGATCCAGTTCCCGGGCCAGATCAGCGGTCAGGACACTGACCAGCCTAGGTCGGAACGCATCGATCTGCTGCTTGAGAAGCTCCAGGTTGTTCCCCGCCGAGAGGGCAACCACCTGGAACCGATCCCGATGGGCGGCGACGATCTCCAGGGTGCTTACCCCGATGGAGCCGGTAGAACCAAGAATGGTGAGCTTTTTCATTATTCCTCGTCAGGAAACCTACCGGGCCAAGACTATAAGAGAGGCATAGTAGTACAGGGCCGGTGCAGCAAAGAGAATACTATCGAGTCGGTCGAGGATACCACCGTGCCCAGGGATGATGGCCCCTGAATCCTTAACCCCGAAGCTGCGCTTAAGGAGCGATTCAAAAAGGTCGCCAAGCTGACCTATCGCCCCGACGGCCAAGGCCGTGACCACGCAGTCGGCAACGGTGAGCGCAGGAAAGAAGGTTAACTTCGCAGCAAAAGTGCCCACGAGGCTCCCGCAGAGCCCGCCCAAGGCCCCCTCGATGCTCTTGTTGGGGCTGACACTCGGATAAAGCTTTCGCTTACCCAGGCTGCTCCCTACATAGTATGCCGCTGTGTCACCGGACATGACGATCAGGAGCATCAGAAACACCCACTCGACTCCGCTTGGGAGCGCCCGGAGCAGGACAAGGTGCGAGAGAAGCAACGGCACGTAGGCAATTCCCGACCAGAGGAGAGCCATTTCGGTTGCGCTCTGCCGGATGTCCCTGATGCTGAACAGGAAAAAGATGGCCACAACGAGAAACGCCACAGTGAACGAGAAAAACAGCACTCCATTCCCTCCGGGGAACTGGATGAAGCGCTGGAGCGACTCGGGGCTGGCGAGGACGAACGTAAAGAGCGCCCCCGACAGCGACGCAACCTGCCCTACCACTTTCCGGTCGGGGAGTGCCATTCGGTAGAACTCGCTCAAACCAAGCAGAACAACGAGGAAGACAAAGCAGGCGAAGAGAAAGACACTCACCTTAAGGATGAACAGTATCAGCAGCGGCAGGGCAATGGCCCCAGTCAGTAGGCGCTTGATGGTCAGCTCCTGTTCTGCAGCTGGGCACTCGTACGGCCAAAGCGCCGCTCGCGGGACTGATAAACGTGCAGGGCACGATGGAGCTCATGGGCGGTGAACTCAGGCCAGTTTACATCGGTAAAATAGAGTTCCGTGTAAGCGAGTTGCCAGAGAAGGAAATTGCTGATGCGCATCTCACCACTCGTCCTGATGAGGAAATCGGGATCTGGCATTCCCACCGTAAACAGGTACGAGGAGAAAGTTTTCTCATCCACATCTTCCGAGACAAGGCGGCCAGAGGAGAGATCAACCGCGATGCGCTCAGCTGCCTTGAGAATCTCCTGACGTGCACCATAGGACAGGGCAAGGGTCAGCACCATCCCGTTGTTGCGCGCCGTCCTGTCGATGGCCTCTTGCACAGCCTGGTTAACGTCCGGCGGCAGTTCCTCGCGGGCACCGATCACGTTGAATCGGATATTGCTCTCAATCATCCGGGCGGTTTCGATCCTGATGTACTTCTTGAGGAGTGACATGAGGGACTTCACCTCGGTTTTGGGGCGAAGCCAGTTCTCTGCGGAGAAGGCAAAGAGGGTAAGATACTTGATACCGAGACGGGAACATTCCTCAACAATCACCCGAACCGTCTCAACCCCCTTCTGGTGGCCGATGATACGCTTGAGCATCCGCTCCTGGGCCCAGCGGCCGTTTCCGTCCATAATAACGGCCAAGTGGCGGGGAAGTTTGTCGAGTGAGAGACCGTACATGGGATACCCAAAAACAAAAAATCCCCTTTAATTGAGGGGTTAAAGGGGATTAAAGCATAAAAGAACCTGGTGCGCAAGCAAAAAAACGGAAACGACTTTCCCCGCCCTCGCTTGGCGTGGCATCAGACCTCCATGACTTCCTTCTCTTTGTGAGTGAGCACCTCGTCAATCTTGGCAACGGAAGCGTTGGTCACATCCTGCACTTCTTTCTCGGCACGCTTCAGATCATCTTCGGAGATCTGCTTGTCTTTCTCCAGTTTTTTGAGGCTGTCTATCCCTTCACGGCGGATGTTCCGGACTGCGACCTTTGCATCCTCAGCCATCTTCTTGAGCATCTTGACGATCTCTTTCCGGCGCTCTTCGGTGAGAGGCGGAAGGGAGATGCGGATCGTCTTTCCGTCATTGGCAGGAGTGAACCCGAGATTCGCGTTCATGATCGCCTTCTCGATCACCGGGATCAGCTTTGCTTCCCAAGGCTGAATAGTGATGGTTCGGGACTCGGGTACTGCAAGGGTTGCAACCTGGCTGAGGGGCGAGGGATTGCCGTAGTATTCAACCTTTATATCATCCAACAGCCCGGTAGTGGCCCTGCCGGTGCGCACCTTCTGGTACTCGCGGCGGAGTGCGTCCACCGACTTGTCCATGTGGGTCTTCATGTCCGCGATGACTTCCTTCGTCATGCTATTCTCCTTTCACGATGGTGCCGATCTCTTCGCCACACACCACTTTCTTGATGTTGCCGTAGGTGGTGATGTCGAAGACGATGATGGGGAGATTGTTGTCCATGCAGAGAGAGGTGGCGGTGGCGTCCATGACCTGGAGACCCTTCTTGAGAACTTCAAGATAGGTGAGCTTCGGGTACTTCTGGGCGGTCGGATCCTTCTTGGGATCGGCCGAGTAGACGCCGTCCACCTTGGTCCCCTTAAGGATCACATCTGCCCCGATCTCCATGGCTCGCAGGCTTGCCGCAGTGTCGGTGGTGAAGTACGGATTGCCAGTTCCTGCGCCAAAAATGACGATCCTCCCCTTTTCCAGATGCCGCATGGCCCTGCGCCTGATGTACGGTTCGGCAACCTCCTGCATGGCAATGGCCGATTGAACCCGGGTATCAACTCCTATCTTTTCAAGTGCATCCTGCATGGCCAGTGAGTTGATCATGGTGGCCAGCATCCCCATGTAGTCGGCGCTGGCCCGATCCATCCCCTTGGATGAAGCGGCCAGACCCCGGAAGATATTCCCCCCGCCGATCACCAGGGCAAGTCGGGCGCCGGTGGCGGCGACCTCCTTGATCTCGGCAGCAATGGCCGTGATCGTCTGGGGATCAATGCCGTAACCTTGATCCCCCGCCAGGGCCTCCCCGGAAAGTTTCAGCAACACTCGCTTGTAGTAAGGTGTACCCATGGTGTGTAGGCCCCCACGCCTGGTTGGTTGACAGCGCCTCTGTGCAATGGACGTAAAAAAGGCCGGCCATGGAGCATGGCCGGCCCACTCACTTTCTTACAGACCAGCTGCGGCAGCAACCTCTGCAGCGAAGTCGGTTTCCTTCTTCGCAAGTCCTTCACCCAATGCATACCGAACGAAGCGGCGGATCGAAATATTCTCGCCGATTGACGCGATCGTCTCATTGAGAAACTGCTGGACCGACTTGTCCGGATCCTTTACATAGGGCTGCTCAAGGAGACAGATGTCAGCATAAAACTTGTTGACCTGACCCTCGATGATCTTCTCGATGATGTTCTCCGGCTTGCCGGTTTCCCTGGCCTTGGCGCGATAGATCTCCTTCTCGCGTTCCACGACATCCTGAGATACCTCTTCGCGGCGCACATACTGGGGAGCAGCCGCTGCGATATGCATGGCGATGTCCTTCACGAAATTCTGAAAGTTGTCGTTACGCGCAACGAAGTCGGTTTCACAGTTGACTTCGACGAGGACCCCGATCTTGCCCCCCGCATGTATATAGGAACCCACCATCCCCTCGGAAGCAACGCGGCCCGCCTTCTTGGATGCGGCAGCAAGCCCCTTCTTTCGGAGATAGTCGATGGCCTTCTCGTGGTCACCACCGGTTTCAGCCAGGGCCTTCTTGCAGTCCATGAGTCCCGCTCCCGTAGCTTTCCGCAGCTCGTTTACCTGTGCAGCTGTGATGCTCACTGTATCCTCCCGGACAGGGATGACGCGCCGGGCGTCGCCCCGTAAATTGTAGTTAATATAGAATCTAACCCCACATAAAGTGGAGAAGATAGCCAGTTTACGCTTCGGCCTGCTCCGACTCGGTCTCGGCAACGGCATCCTCTTCATCGCCAGTCTGCAACCGTGCGTCACGGGCCTGCGCACCCTCCATAACCGCATCGGCCATTTTGGACGTCAGGAGGCGGATGGCACGAATGGCATCATCGTTGCCAGGAATAACGTAGTCGATCGGATCCGGGTCACAGTTGGTATCGACAACCGCCACGACGGGAATGCCAAGCTTCTTGGCTTCACTGATGGCAATCGTCTCGTTCTTCGGGTCGACCACGAAAAGGGCTCCGGGAACCTTCCCCATACCCTTGATCCCACCCAGGGTCTTTTCGAGCTTCTCGCGCTCCTTCTCCAGCCGAAGGGCTTCCTTCTTGGTGTAAGCCTCAACAGAGCCGTCGGCGAACATGGCATCGAGACGCTTGAGCCGGTCGATACTCTGCTTCACTGTGGAAAAGTTTGTGAGCATCCCGCCGAGCCAACGCTGATTCACGTAGTACATACCGCACCGCGTTGCCTCCTCACCGATGGCGTCCTGGGCCTGCTTCTTGGTTCCTACAAACAGAACCGTTTCTCCGGACTGCGCGCACTCGCGAACGAAGCTGTAGGCACTTTTGAACAGGCGGACGGTCTTCTGGAGGTCGATGATATAAATCCCGTTGCGCGCCCCGAAGATGTAGGGCTTCATCTTCGGATTCCACCTCTTGGTCTGGTGGCCGAAATGGACACCGGCTTCCAGAAGCTCCTTCATTGTTACGTTCGACATGCTTTTCTCCTTTTGGTTGTGCCTCCGCTCCCCCGACAGCCGGAACCCGCGACAACCGCGGACACCACCGACCGGACAGGAAGCGTGCGAAATAGAAACCGAATTCATATAGCACAGGAGGCACTCTTTGACAAGAGCAAACTACCCTGCGCATCCGTCTGTTATTTACAACCCCCCTCCCTTCGTGTATCATCGCCCCTTCATGACCAGCATCCTATTCCGCTACATTTTCAAGGAAACCGCCGTTCCGTTTCTTCTCGGCATGGCGGTTTTCACCTTTGTACTCCTCATGGGACGCCTGCTCAAGCTGGCAGAGATGGTCTTCGCCAAGGGAGTACCCTTCCTCGACGTCTGCCGCCTTATCCTCTACATGCTTCCCTCATTTTTTCTCGTTTCGATCCCCATGGCGTTTCTTCTGGCGGTGCTTCTCGCCTTCGGAAGGCTCTCATCGGACAGCGAAATAACGGCCATAAAGGCGAGCGGAATCAGCCTCGGCTCACTTCTCGCGCCGGTCCTCACCTTCGGCGTCCTGGCATACCTCGCAACGACATTCATAACGGTCTATGCCCTGCCTTGGGGCAACACCTCCTTCAAACATTTTCTCTATGCAGTAATAGAAACCCGAGCTGCCACAACTATCAAGGAAAAGGTATTCAACGACGAATTCCCCGGCTTGGTCGTCTACGTTGACGGCTATGACGACGCCAGTCACGAGATATCAGGCATCCTGATTCACGACGAGCGTAATCCGGAAGAACCGGTGACAATCTTCGCATCCACCGGAATAATTGCTGCGTCCCCCGAAGAAAACAACATCCGCCTTCACCTTAAGAACGGGAGCATTCACCGGGGAATCGGTGCAAGTGGCTACCGTCTCGTTGAGTTCAACAGCTACGATCTCCATATCAACCTGCGCCAGAGTACAAAAAAAGACCAACTCGACGAAGAGGACCTGACCCTTCGGCAACTGATGGTCAATCGCAGCAACAAGCAGATCGATGACCGATTCCGGCGCGATGTCTCCATCGAGCTCCACAAACGGTTTTCACTCCCTTTTGCCTGTATCGTCTTCGCAGTGATCGGGGTTCCGCTCGGCATCCAGAACCAGCGATCAGGGAGAGCCGGCGGGTTTTCCGCCGGGATCGTCATCCTCATGCTATACTATATGCTTATGTCCGCAGGCAAAACCATTGCCGAGAAGGATATTCTTCCCCCATCGCTTGCCGTCTGGCTCCCCAATGCACTCTTCATCGCCTTCGGATTGTATCTGCTGCGGCTGGCGGCAGCTGATCGTCAGATTCCCCTGGTCGACATGGGCCGCGCGCTGATTGGACGGGCAAGGGACTGGCTCAGACGATGGAGGAAGCCGACGTGACTATCCTGACCCGCTACATCGCCGCTGCCTATCTGAGGATTTTCGGCCTCTGCCTGGCGTCATTCATCGCCATCTACCTGGTGATCGATTTTCTGGAGAAGATCGGCCGATTCCTCCGCTTCGAGCCCCAATGGACACACATCGTCCAGTTCTTCCTCTTCAAGATCCCCGAGATCGTTACCCAGGTGGTCCCCCTTGCGGTCCTCATGGCCACGCTGCTAACCCTGGGAATGCTGTCGCGCAACAGCGAAATCGTCGCCATGCGCAGCTGCGGCGTAAGCCTCGGCAGAATCAGCATCCCCATCCTGGCAATCGCCTGCGCGGCAAGCATCTTCGTCATTGTCTCCAACGAGCTGATCCTGCCGGAAACCTACCGGCAGATGCGGCACATCGAACAAGTCCTCATCAGGAAAAAGAGCTCCAACACCTTCTTCCGCCAGAACAACATCTGGCACAAGGACAGCAACGCAATTCTCATGGCACGGGTCTTTGATCCCACTCACCAGACGCTTAGGGGGGTAACCCTGTGGAACTTCTCGGGGGGGATGAACCCTTCCCGCAGGATCGACGCCGAACAGGGGAGCTGGGACGGCCAGCAGTGGACCCTCTGGAAGGTGGCCGTGAGAGATATTCAAAGCGGCGGGGTTGCCGTCACATCACAGGTCGCCAGCATGCCGATTAACCTCAACCTCCAGATTGAAGACCTGAAGGTGGTGGACAAATACGCCGACAACATGGGATTTCTGAAGCTGCGGGAGTACATCCGAAAGCTGAAAAAGGGAGGGTACGAAACCACCCGTTACGAAGCCCAGATGCATGCAAAAATATCGCTTCCCTTCGCCTCGCTCATCATGGCCTTTCTCGGCATCCCGTTCGCCCTACGCGGCGGCCGGTCGAGCGGCATAGCCCTCGGCATCGGCGCCAGCATAGGCATCGGCTTCGCCTACTTCATCATCAACGCCATCCTCGTATCCTTCGGCCAGACAGGGGTCCTTCCCCCTTTGGTGTCCGCATGGGCAGCCAACGTCATCTTCGCCCTTTCGGGCATCTGGCTTGCCATGACGCTCAACCGTTGACATCAGATGGCTGCGTGATTTAATTGCTGCGAATCACACTTCTGACGGGAGGTCCCATGAAACAGTATGTGATTGCACTGGTGGCTCTTGTGACGTTACTGTCAGCCGCCACCGCCCAAGGCGCTCCTCTGGCCAAGACATCGAAGAAGGCCGCTGCGCCGGTAAAAACGCCGGCCCCCCCGCCTTCCCCGAACATCCTGAGCATCATCCCTGCCCAAGGTGAGCCAAATATCACCGTCACCCTTTCAGGAACCGGCTTCACAGCCAAGACCGTGGCATTTCTCGGCACAACCGAGGTGCCGACCACGGTCGTGGGCCCGGAACTGCTGAGTTTCACCATCCCCAGACTCCCGGCGGGCCTCTACGCCCTCTTCCTAAAGCGCGAAGACGGCGCCACGAGCCGTACCTATAACTTCTCGATCCAGCCACAAAAACCCTTTGTCGAATCGCTCTCCCCCGAAAGCATCAGCATCTGCTCTTCCGCCGGCGAGCGCATCGTAACCATCACCGGCCGCAACTTCCAACCAGCAAGTCAGGTCCTTTTCGACGGTTCGGCGGTCAGGAGCACTTTCGGTTCTGCCGAATCGCTCACATTCACCGTACCCCAGACCAGCGGCGGACTCCATCAGGTTCAGGTCAAAAACCCCGAGGAGACACTCACCACGCCAATGACTCTCGCCATCCTGGCGAAACCCGAGATTCACAGCGTCACAAGGGGCGACGGGGCAGTCACCTACTACAAACTGGTTATCGAAGGAAAGAATTTCCAGCCGGGGGCAACGATAGTGGTCGAGGAAAGCAGCCTGCAGGTGGGGCTCAACGCGGGCGCCGGCAAACGGCTCTCAGCCGGAGCGATATCATCGGGAGAGCGGGAATTCTTGACCTTCGTGGATTGTTCGAAGCTGATCTACCAGCGCTATCCCGCCGACCCGACGGATAAAGATCTGCGGATTCAGGTGTTCAACCCCAATGGTGAGGTGAGTTCGGTGGTGCAGGTAACGGCACCATAGCACTCCTGATAAGCGTCATCGCTTTCGGGAGCTGTTGGCCATCTCCTGCTGAACATACTGTTCAAGTGACGCTTCGTAGTAATCCCGCCTGCAGTCCAGACCCGTAATTTCCCCCGTCTGGACGAGCCGCGAAAGCCTGCACCCGCCGTAACAGAAGGGAAGGTACTCGCAGTTGAAGCATTCCTCATTTTCCCAGATATCAAGTCGGTAAGAATCCCGGTAGTCCGTGACACCCTCTTCCAGCGTACCAACCGCAAGTCCCTTTCTCCCCATGAAAGCCGGGCACTTGTAGAGCTCCCCATCGTGGGTCACTACCAGGTCATTGGCAAGCTCCACCATGCAGAGTGGTGGGCGAAGCTTCGCCACCCCATAACCCCGATTCAGAGCCTCCTGTCGCAGGAAAAGCTGGGACTCGTGTACCCACGGCAGGTTGTGGGAAGCACAGCCATCGTTAAACTCGGGCGGAAGAGCGTCCGCGCCGATCTGGGAGATGGGGGCAAAATTCACCGCGACGAGACGCTCCGGCGCCAGTCCCACCTCCAGGAGGTAATCGAGAAGGAGGGGAAACTCACAGTAATTCTCCTCGGTGTAGTTGCAGACGATACTGATATCGAGCAGATCGCACGATTCCAACAGATTCCGGACGATGACATCAAAGCTCCCCCTGCCGGAGACAAAGGGCCTGAACCGGTTATGGTTCTCACGGGTCCCGTCAAGGGTAACCTGGACCCCTCTAACCCCCAGCGAAGCCAGCTCTTGGGCCACCTCTCCGGTCAGCAGCGTACCATTGCTGACCATGCCGAAGGAGCAGGAGAGCCCCCGCGCGCCGGCAAGCTCCGTAAGCCTTGTGGCGATGAGTCGGATCAGATCCATGCTCAGGAGCGGTTCACCTCCGTAGAAATCCAGGTTGAGGGAGACGCCTTCAGCAAGATACCGTTGGTCAAGAAAAGAAACCAGCCGCTCTGCCGTCTCGGTGTTCATGTACCGCTCCCCCTTCAGCCCCCCCTCGAAACAGTAAGTGCAGGCCAGATTGCAGTCCATGTTCAGCACGGCAATGATAGTGGCAAGGGTTCGCTGCTGATTGAACATCGTAAAGAACCGACGCACCTCTTCTGCCTCGGCATCGGTATCGGGGACGAGGAATCCGAGCCGTGAGAGGGTTTCACCAGTTGCCGAGGAGATGATCCCCCGCTCCATGTCGGCGACGGTCTTCTCAGGCACGATGGCAATGGCGGCAGTTCTGGTGGAAAAAAGGAGCAGGTGCCCGGGCCGTTCGGGGCAGGGGTACCGCTTGAGATAGCGGGAAAGATGCATGGCGGCCCTCCCTGGCGCCTACGGTGTGGGGGGTCAAGCCCTATGACTCACCGGTTCTGACCTGCGTAATGGTATGGTCAGACATAAAAAAAGGGGGAAAATTTCCCCCTTTCGTCCATACTTCAGCGATTGTCATCCTCTGACAATAAAGTACGAACCAAAGCAATTACCAATCTGTGGCCCGGAACCGCTTGTCCCCTCCGATACAACCATCACCTCCGCCATCTCTTCAGCCTTCGCGACATGCACATCCTGTTGCATACGTACCTCCCTCCTGGTGAGATGCTGCTGCTAGAACGCTATTCTAATTATTTCACACAGTTGATCAAGAGAAAAATAATTAGCGATTGCCAAGCAAAATAATCGCCCAAAATTCAGAAATTAAAGCGGACCCCCCCCTCGTACCAGCGGCCCGGGTTCTTGCTTAACTCAATGAGATACTGGGAGCCATTGAAGAGATTGTGGGCTACGAAGAAAAGTTCCCCTGAAAGGTTGTCAGTGGACAGAAACCGAACCCCACCGGTCAGGTCCCAGATCATGGCGGAGTCGCGGCTTTTGAAATCCTCCCGGGCATTCCACCGGGTGTGGCGACCAACAAGCCCCCCGCGTAGAAGCTTCCTGTCGTCGTAGTTTAGGGCAACATCCCAGGTGTGGCGGGGGATGTTGGGTACTTTTCCGTTATGGAGCACACCATTGACATCGGTGAAGGGTCCGTGGGCGTCGATAAAGGTATAACCGGCAGAGAGTGTCGTGTTGAAGAAGGGGATGGTTTTTGCCTCCACTTCAATCCCGTCGCGACGCTGTTCCCCCTGGTTCACGTAACTGCCGGTCTCTCTATCGTAGGCTTGGAAGTCAGAGACTTCATGACGGAACAGAGTGCTCTTCAGCCAGACGTACCGGAGGAGGGTCGTCTCGAAACCCACCTGGTAAGACCAGACCTTCTCCACTTCCAGGCCAGGGTTTGGCTGCAACCCCTGGGCGCCGCCAGTCGTTGCTACCAGGGAAGGGATATTGAACCCCCGGGCCACATAGGCCCGCAGGACGGTATGGTCACTCCAGTTGTAGGTCATGCCGAGGCTCGGGCTAAGGAAGTCGTTGCTGGTGCTGGTCCAGTCGTAACGAAGGCCGGGGGTGATCGACCAGCTGTTCCAGACGATGGTGTCGTTGGCGAAGATCGCCCACCGCTCCAGGCGGCCGTCGGTCTCTGCCCGCATCGTGACCAGGTCACCGCTTGTGGGGTCAACCCCAAGGCTTTTCAGGTTGGCCGACATGGTGCCGTTATCGTAATCGGTTCCGAGGGTTACACTGTGGATACCGGCCCGCCAGGCAAGCTTGGCGCTCGCCCCGAGGTTGGGCTGCTGATACCGGTTGTGTCCCAGTTCCAGTCCTGTGCCCAAATCGTCGGATACATCACCATAATCGCGCCGCGAGAAGCGGGCCGCGATATCCAGATCAAGGCTTTCGCTCAACGCATGGGTCATACCGAGGGTCGCAATCAGATGCTCATAGTCCCCGTCCTGCAAAATTCCGTACTGTGGGAATGTACCCAACCCCCTCTCCCCACGGGAGTAACTGTACGTGGCAAGCACGCGGGTATCCTCATGGGGGTCCCAAGTTAGCTTGCCGTAGACGCTTCCGCTGTCCACGTTTGTATGGGGCTGAAGACCGTCGGAGGTTATACCGTCTGCAGCAAGATAGTATCCAAGGGGAGAACTGGTGCCGGAGAGCTCCAGGCAAAAGTCGCCGGTTGTCCGCTCACCCATGGAGGCCGAGAACACTCCTCCCACCTTCCGGGCCTCGTCCGGAGACTTGGTGATGATGTTGATGATCCCCCCCAAGGAAGAGCCCCACGCCGAGGAGGCCGGTCCCTTGATTATCTCGATCGCCGCTATGCGCTGCACCGGTATGGCCCCCACATCAGCCAGAAAGTCGGAGACGTTATTGATGGTCACCCCATCCATGACCACCCGGACATGGTTGCTCTCGGACCCCTGGATGGACAACGTGGGGGATAAACCTCCCGGCGTCACCCGGGGTTCCACATGAACCCCCGGAATGGTATTGAGAACCTCTCCCAGGGTATGGGCGTTGAGGGCCTGAATCTCCTTGGCCGTAATGACGGTCACGTTTTCCGCCACCTGCGAGATGGGCTTTGGGTCCCGCGTGGGGGTGACCACGAGCTCCTTGTCCTCGTAAAACATCTCCAGGACCTTTATATCGTCATAATCGGCACAAACGGGGGTCGTCGCTCCGCAGAGCCACAGCGCAACACCTGCACAGCTGGTCGTCGCAACCAAAACGCGTTTCTTGATGGTATTATCACGGTAAGACATTCGCCTCCCCCACCCCACATCGACTCTCATAGTTCCATGCCCTATCACCAAGCGGCAACCATTAAGATACTTTCAAGAAACCAGTTATATGCAAGAAAAGTTCCTCTCTAAACGATCAACGCCACTAAAGCGCAACCATCAAAACTAATCGTTTTCTAAAATATTACGATAAATCAGCAACATCAGATATCCGCTTGATATATTCACCATTTTCGCTCCCCTAAATATTATCAACTCACCGGTATCATTGCTAAAATGGCATCAAAATCGCATTCTCCTTTGCCTTTACAACTTCTTTTCATGCCTTCAACACAAGAAAATTAAAGTTTTTCATGAGTATTCAGAGAGTTAACCCTATTCGTCAATCCTACAATCAAGTCAAATTAACGACTCAGGCAACCAAAAATTGGCAGTTACTATTCCAAAAACGTCAATTTACCGACAAAACCATGACTTGACCCCAAACGATGGGTTCATCAGCGAAGAACCCCCATTCCCATCGTTCCAAGGCCAAAGAGACGTGAATCGTGTCATCCTTATGTTGACCCGCGTATCGTTCGCCCTCGTGTTCACTCTTGTGCTCCTTGCCGGGTCCGGCGAGGCGGCTCAGAAGATCCTCGCTCTCCAAAGTGTCAGGGTGGCTCCGTACGATGAAGCGGTCAAGGGATTGCGGAGCGTTGCGACCGGGAGCGTCAAGAGGCTGGTTTTGTCCGACCTTGAGGGTGTCGATGTGGCGAAGGCGGTCCGGGATGAACGGCCCGACGTCATTGTGGTCATCGGCACGGACGCCATGAACAGGGTCAAGAGAATCAAGGATATCCCCATCGTCTACCTTATGGTCTTCGATCCGCAGAATACGCTCACCGCGGGAACAAACATCACCGGAATCGGCATGCATGTGGCACCGGAGCGGCAGCTGGCTTCTCTTCAGGGGGCAATGCCACGCATCAGGCGCGTGGGAACCCTGTATAACCCGGCGCGAAGCAGCTCCCTTTTCCGCAGGACGCAGGCCACGGCACGGTCTCTCGGCATGGACCTCGTGGCGCGTGAAGTCCGCTCCTCACGGGACGTTCTGAACCTCGTCGAGGGAATGAAAGGAAACATTGAGGCATTCCTCATGCTCCCCGACCCCACCGTCGTGACCCCCGAAACAGTCGAATACCTGCTGCTTTTCTCCCTCAACAATAAAATTCCCATCGTCACGTTTTCGGACAAATACGTGGAAATGGGAGCACTCATGGCCCTTGATGTGGATTCCTACGATCTGGGACGGCAGTCCGGCGAGATGGTCAAAAAAATCCTGTCGGGAACTTCTCCCGCGAATATTCCGCGCAGCGACCCCCGTAGCGCGGTCATGACGGTAAACAGCAAAATAGCGCGCAAGCTCGGCCTCTCCCTTGACGAGGAGGCCCTGGGCCGGGCCAAGGTCATACGCTAGGGGCATGGGATGAATCTTTTCGAGAAGCTGAAAATCCGTCGTGACAGTGTGGGACTGAGGTTCTTCCTCCTGTTCACGCTTTTCATCGCGGTAATTTCGGTTTCGTTCACCCTGTTTTTCTACCAGCAGCAGCGTAACTCCCTGACGGACAGCCTTATTGGAGAGGGGAAACTCCTGGCGAGGCTCCTGGCCCATAATATCCGGCTTGGGGTTTTCGCTGAAAACGCAGAACTGCTAAAGGACCCCGTCGAAGGGATACTGGAGCACGAAGGGGTCTTGTTCGTCTCAGTCGTGACGGCAGAGGGGAAACTTCTTCGGGAGCAGGCGCACAAAAGCATTATCAATAATTCAGCGCGAGCCTTCCCGCAGTGGAGCACCCGCTACGAACAGCTGAAGGGAACGGCGGAACCCCTGGTCACGGAGGGAGACGACATCTTTGAGTTCTGGGCGCCGGTTATATCGAGCTCTTCCATCCCCACGGACGAATCGTTGTTTCTTGATCAGGCACCCCGGACGACTCCCCGTGTTATCGGGTACGCGCGAATCGTCGTCGACAAGAATCTTCTCAGGAATAAACTCGACACTCTCCTCTACACGAGCGTCTTCATGGCGCTGGGCTTTCTCTTTCTCGGCACCGTATTTACCTACATCATCACCCGCAGAATCACGCGCCCCCTCGACCGGCTCACGGAAGGAATCAAGGATCTTGAAAAGGGCGGCTCCTTCGAACCCGTTCCCGTCGAATTGAAGGACGAGATCGGCCGGCTCGCCACCGCGTTCAACCACCTGGGCACGACACTGAAAGCCCGCGAGGCGGAAAAGGAACATCTGGCCGAGGAACTCCGCCATGCCCAGAAGATGGAGGCAATCGGGACGCTCGCCGGAGGGATTGCCCACGATTTCAACAACATTCTCACCGCCATCGTCGGCTTCGGCACCCTCCTGCAACGAAGCCTCAAGGCCGATAGTCCCTACCGCATCTACGTGGACCAGATCCTCTCCGCCGCCGATCGGGCCACCAACCTGGTGAAACGGCTTCTCGCCTTTGGCAGGAAACAGGTGATCTCCCCCCGCCCGACGAATCTGAACGAGATCGTCAAGGGTATCGAAAAGCTTCTCCATCGACTGGTGAGCGAGGATATCGACTTTGTCACTTCCCTCTCCGGCGAACCCCTTGTGTGCCATGTGGATTCGGGCCAGATCGACCAGATTCTGATGAACCTCGTGACGAACGCCCGCGACGCCATGCCGGACGGCGGGACACTGACACTTACAACCGGGAGCGACTTCCTGGACAACGAGTTCTTTGGCCCCCTTGAGCAGGGAAAGCCCGGCCACTATGCGATCTTGACCGTTGCCGACACCGGTGTCGGCATGGATGAGGAGACACGGGAGCGGATCTTCGACCCCTTTTTTACCACCAAGGAAGTGGGCAAGGGAACAGGGCTCGGACTCTCCATGGTATACGGCATTGTCAAGCAGCACGAAGGATTCATCATGGTGGATTCCGAGCCGGGAAAAGGCGCGGCGGTCAGGATATACCTCCCCATAGTCACGGCAAAGGGGGCCATGGAACGACACGAGGACGCAACAGCCATCCAGGGAAACCAGGAAACCATCCTGGTGGCCGAAGACGACCGGGACGTGCGCAAGCTCTCGAAGCATGTCCTGGAGCGCAACGGCTACACCGTCATCGAGGCAGTGGACGGAGTCGAGGCGGTCAAGCGGTTCATGGAGAACAGCGAGCGGATAGACCTTGTTCTCTTGGACGTGGTTATGCCCAAGAAAAACGGCCAGTCCGTCTATGAAGAGATTCGGCGCGTGCGCCCGAGCGTGAAGGCGCTCTTCATAAGCGGTTACACCCAGGACATCATCAGCCGGAAGGGGGTTCTTGACGAGGGAATCAACTTCATTGCGAAGCCGGTGAAGCCCGACGAGCTCCTGGCTAAGATCAAAGAGGTCCTGCAAAACTGAAAAAGCCCGCGCGAAGCGGGCTTTTTCATGCATGTCGTGTAACGGAAGCTATCGCTACTTCTTGCCCTCGAAGAGGGTTACCTTGCCGTCGTCCAGGTCGTACTTTGCAGTCACGATCTTGATCTTGCCTTCCTTCACGAGCTTGGCGATGACGGGCGACTTCTTGGTGATATTGGCCGCAACCATCTGAACGTTGGCGTCGGAGGCAGCTTCGACAATCTCTGCCTTGGGCTTGCCCTTCATTTCCTTCTGGGCCTTCTGGGCAGCCGGGGCGATGGTTTTGACGATGGAGCCGATGTTCCCGTGGGCTTTCCCTTTGGCATCGACGGTTGCAGTCACGGCGCCGCACCGCTCATGACCAAGGACCATAATGAGGGGAGAACCGATGTGCTCGGCGGCATACTCGATGCTCCCGAGGACAACGGGATCGGGGATGTTGCCGGCAACCCGCACGACAAAGAGTTCGCCCATTGCCTTGTCGAAAACGATCTCGGGGGGAACCCGTGAATCGGAGCAGGAGAGAATGATGGCGTAGGGTTTCTGCCCCTTTGCCAGCCCTTCGCGCTTGGCCGTGTCGCTCTCGCGGCAGGCGCCCATCTGCCCTTCCACGTAGTGCTTGTTTCCGTCCATGAGGCGCTGGAGCGCTTCATCGGCGCTGACGCCCACGCCTCCCCCAGAAGCAAACGCCACCGCTGCCGATGCGGCAACAGCCACACCGATGATGAGTCGTGCAACCCTTCTTCCCGTCTCGTTCATGCGCAAACCCTCCACTGGCTTGAATTTTTGAAATATTTAATTATCACCATCCAAGCAGCAAGTCAATGCTCAATAGATGAGTGATTCAGCAGCAGCCACCGCCTCCGGTTCTTCTCCCGCTGATGCCTGCGAGCCACTCATTAATCAACCCCGATGCGCACCCGACCCCCGAATCGACTCCAATGGCATCCACGGGGCAGTTGACGGCGCAGGCGCCGCATTCCATGCAGGCATCGAAATTTCTTATCTCCGCCTTGGCGCCTTGCAGAGTGAACACTCCATGGGGACAGACAGCCATGCACATGCCGCAGCCGATGCAGGCTTCACGGTTGAGTTCGAGGGTGGCCACATTGGAGAGATGGGCAAATCCTTTCACGTACATCAGCTCCCTGCGGGCTTAGGCGAGACGTCCCGCGATCCAGAGAAAAATGCCGACGAGCAGTGACACCGCCATCACTGGCAATGCAAGCCGCATCTCCTTCTTCACCCCCGAGCGGGATGTGAAGGGAGTGCTGCCGGTGAAATTTAGGGTCAGGAAGGAAGAAACAGCCGTCACGGCAAGAAAGAGTGCCGCAGCGTCAAGCCACCCCGTTGTCCCCCACCCCGCCCAGACGAGCAGAGCAGCCCAGCACCCGCCTGCCACCGCCCCCTTCACCGCAAAGCTCCTGCCCGGAAGCCAGGGAAGAAGCACCGGCGCGGCAACAGCGCCGACCAGGACAGTCCCGGCGCAGAGAACCACGGGATGCACAAGGGTTGAGAACGAAAAGCCTCCCCCCGAGAAGGCCGACAGCACCGCAAAAAGCACCATGACCGGCACGGCCCACCTCCCGGCAGCCACCAGTTCGATGGGGGTTAGAATGAGCCGTTCTCGCGCAGTGAAAGTGAGCTGGCGCATGGCAGGCGTGGTTACCATGCCGTTGTCGAGGTATTCGGGGAGGTCGGCGGCGCGGATCGTGGCGTAGCGCACACTGAATCCGGTCCGCCGGGCAACCAGGTGGGCGGCCACGCCGGGGGCGCCGAGGATGGGGAGGATGAGAGTCCGGTGCTTCACTACCGTGGCGAGCTCCGTCTTTTTCAACCGCCGGACGATCTCGTCGGTGCCGAAGGTCCCCTTGCCGGCGGCGCACCAGACATTGATCCCGAAGGTTTCGAGGACGAGGAGCCAGGCGCTGCGCCCCGAAAGCTCTCGCCTGACCAGATCGTAGCTCATCTTGTAGTTGGCGGTCACCACCACGGGGTCTTCGGGGCCGGGGAAGCCGACGGCGTAGAGCCCTGGCGGCACCAGATACGACATCCGCCCGATACCCCACCGGGCCTTCCAGGCGCCGAGCCGGTCGGTAAGCCGAAGGTCAGTCGAGACGATCGGCACCCGACCGGCAGGAGTTTCGTGCCAGCGGATGAAGCCGGGGACATTTTCATCGATGATCCCGCTGACCGCGGGAGTCTTGGGGCCTCAGCACGGCTCCTTGGTCAGGTCGGGCCCCGGTGAGCCCGGGCGAACCCCTCCCCTCCCCGGCTTTGCCGCCGTGGCGCTGCGCACCGTGTAAGCCATCTTCTGCTTCTCCATCTAGCGCAAACCGTCCAGCAGGGTCACCCGCAACCGCCCCGTCAGGTCATCAACAAACTGCCGCGCAGACCTGCCGGAGCGGCTCCCCTTGAAGAGCGCCCATTGCAGCGCCTCTCGCCTGAGGGCCTCTCCGTCCATGGGCAGGGCGAACTTCTCGGCATACCGCACAACGATGGCAAGGTAGGTGGCCTGATCGAAGGAATAAAAACTCAGGTTGAGGCCGAAGCGGTCGGCCAGGGAGAGCTTTTCCGATACCGCCTCCTCGGGATGAATCTCTCCCCCCAGGTTGTCCTCCATCCGCTCCGGGAGGAGGTGACGACGGTTGGAGGTGGCATAGAAGAGGATATTGGCAGGCCGGTCCTCAATCCCCCCCTCCAGGAGAGCCTTGAGTTCACGGTATCCCCCTTCCCCTTCGCCGAAGGAGAGGTCGTCGCAGAAGAGGATGAAACGCTGGGGCATCTTTCTGAGGGGTCCGATGATGGCCGGCAGGGTGAAGAGATCGTCCCGAAGCACCTCCACGAGACGGAGCCCCTCCCCGGAAAAGCGCCGGAGAAGCCCCTTCACGCAGGTGGACTTTCCGGTCCCCCTCTCTCCCCAGAGAAGGACGTTGTTGGCCGGATACCCTGCCACGAACTGCCCGGTGTTGCGGACCAGTTCATCGCGGACAAGGTCGATCCCCACCAGATCCTTCAGGTCGGGAAGGTGGGGATGCTCCACCGGCAAGAACGCGCCTCCCTCTCCGGCCCGCCGCCAGCGGAAAGCGAGGTGGCGCTCGAAGAGCTGACCGTCGGGCGGAGGCGGGGGGACATGGCCGTCCAGAAGCAGGTCGAAGCGGTCCAGAAGGTGGTCGAGCTTGCCGGCTAACCGATCCCAGCGTTCGTCCCGGCCGTTCATCACTTGAGGCGAGCCTTGATCTTCTGCAGTTCGGTATTGTCCACCAAAGGATAGCTGCGGTGGGGAAGCTTGCCGATTTCCGCCTGCACCCGCTGGATACGTTCCGACGTGAGGGGGTGGGAGGAGAAGAACTTGGCAAGTGAGCCTGAGTCCTGCTTGCCCATGGCATCGAGTTTCTGGAAGAAGGAGACCATCCCCTGGGGGTTGTAGCCGGCCTTGGACATGGTTTCCACCCCGAGGAAATCGGCCTGGTTCTCGTACTCTCGACTGTAGGACATCATGCCCGCCTTGCCGAAGAGCTCACCGGCCAACTGGGTCAGCACATTGGAGTTTTGTCCCAGAACCAGGGAGAGAACCATGGAATAGCCATACTGCTGGGTCATCTGGCGGGTGCCGTGCCGGGCCACCGCATGGCTGATCTCGTGGGCCATGACCGCCGCCACTTCCGTCTCGCTCTGGGCCGCCTTGAGAAGACCCGTGTGGACATAGAGCCGACCGCCGGGAATGGCAAAGGCGTTGACACTGTCATCCTTCACCACCTTGAAGACGTAGTCGAAGCTCACCTCCCGGGCTCCGGTCAGGAGCCGACGGCCCAGCCGGTCGATGTACTTCTGGGCCTCGGCGTCGTTGTAGACCGGATACTGCTTTTCGATCTCCACCGCGAACTTGTTGCCGAGCTCCTTCTCCTGCTCGATGGAGATGACGTTGAAACCGTGGATGTCCGCCATGTTGACGGCACAGCCGGACAGCATTCCGATGACGATTAGGGGCAGCAACAGCAGTCGTGCGAATCTCATGGTTCTCCTCCCTGATCTCAGTCCTGTTTCAGTGAACATTCACGTTCCCATGCAAGGTAACCATCACCCTCGATTTCCCAGAAGCTCCTGATGCGGCCTTCGTAGTAAGCCCCCTCGCCGCATTCCTGTTCCATGGCGGCGGAAAAATCCCCGCCGATGAGTCCCTGGTCGTGGAGGAAACGGTAGAAGGAACGCACTCCGCGAAGATGTCCGGCAAGCTCCTCCAGGTCGGGTTCGATGGTGTTGACGATGTACCAGTTGCCGGCGAACTGCCGGACGATCCCGGGCCGCTCGTCGAAGAGGCTGCGATGCTTGTAGCCGACGAGAAAATCGCGCACGTAGTAATCGGCGCCGCTGGCCAGGATGGTTGCCTCCTGGGGGGCCATTCCCCCCTCCAGAAGCGAATTGTAGAATCGCCGAAGGAGCGAGCGGCAGAGGCCGTCGGCCCTGATCTCGTCATCGACGGTCACAATGGCGAACTCGTCCTTGTTGACGACGGGTTCATCCCCCTGCTCCCGTGCGTGTTGATTGTTGTCTAACATTGGTAACCTCGGTAAACTCCAGGTATTTCAGCGGTTCAGCCGTGGGTCAAGGGCATCGCGGATCCCCTCCCCCAGCAGGTTGTAGGCAAGGACCGTCACCAGGATTGCGAGGCCGGGGAAAAGGGAAAGCCACCACCCGAATTCGATGTAGTCTTTGCCCGACGTGAGGATGTTTCCCCAGCTGGGCGTGGGGGGCTGCACCCCGATGCCGAGAAATGACAGGGCCGACTCGGTGAGGATCGCCCCGGCCACCCCGAGGGTTGCAGAGACGAGCACCGGCGACAGGGCGTTGGGAAGGATATGGCGGAAGATGATCCGCGCATCCGACGCACCCAGGGCCCGGGCCGCCAGGATGAAGTCCCGCTCCCGCAGCGACAGCACCTCGGCCCGCACGAGCCGCGCCACCCCCATCCAGCCGGTGAGGCCGATAATCGTCATGATATACCAGATGGACGGCTCCAGCATGGCGATCACCGCCAGGATCAGGAAGAAGGTGGGGAAACAGAGCATGATGTCCACGAACCGCATGATGACGGTATCGACGATGCCTCCGTAGAAGCCCGAGACGAGGCCCAGCACCACCCCGATCGCCACGGCGATCCCCACCGAGACGAACCCCACCTTGAGCGAGATCCGCGCCCCGTAGATCACCCGGGTAAAGACGTCGCGCCCCAGCTCGTCGGTGCCGAACCAGTGGTCCGCCGAAGGGGGCAGAAGCACGTGGTAGGCGTCAATGGCATGGGGATCCCAGGGGGTGATGAGGGGGGCGAGGAGCGACACCCCGAAGAGGAGCAGCACGACGCACCCGCCGGCAACGGCAAAACGGTTGCCCCTGAACCGCTTCCAGAAAACCGTATGGAACCAGCTCTCCCGAAAGGCCATCGCTACCCCCTCCCGTGCCTGATGCGGGGATCGGCCACAGCGTAACAGAGGTCGGCCAGGAGATTGCCGATGAGCGTGAGGAATGCGCCGATCACCAGGATTCCCATGACAAGTGGATAGTCCCTGGCCATGACCCCCTGGAAAAAGAGTTGCCCCATGCCGGGGATGGCGAAGATGGTCTCGAAGATGACGCTCCCACCGATGAGGCCGGGGAGCGAGAAGCCGAGGAGCGTGATGACCGGCAGCAGCGCATTGCGCAGGGCGTGCCGGTAGATGACCGCCCGCTCCGTGAGCCCCTTGGCCCGGGCCGTGGTGATGTAGTCCTGGCGGATCACCTCCAGCATATTGGAGCGCATGTAGCGGGAGAGCCCCGCAAGGCTCCCGAAAGTGGCCACGGCAACGGGAAGGATCAGATGTTTTATCAGGTCCGCAAACCGGGCCAGCGGGGGAAGAGCCTCGCTGCCAAGGGAATGGAGGCCCGAGATGGGGAGCCAGCCCAGCTTCACGCCGAAGAAGTACATGAGGAGCAGCGCCAGCCAGAAGGTCGGCACCGCAAAGCCGAGAAAGACAAAGAGGGTTATCCCCTTGTCGTAGAGGGTGTCCCGGTGGGTGGCGGCGAAGATGCCGATGGGAATAGCCAGGCCGAATTCCAGTATCAGGGCGATGATGTTGAGGGAGATGGTAACCGGAATCCGCTCCTTGATCTTGTCGGTCACCGGCCGGTTGTCGGGAGAGAAGGAGCGGCCGAAGTCGAGGGTCGCCACCTGCTTGAGCCAGGTGGCGTACTGGACGTGGAGCGGCTTGTCGAGGCCGTAGAACTCCCGAAGCCGCTGCCGGGTCTCGGCGGAGATCTTGGGACTCATGGCGGTCATGGCCTCCACCGGCTCCCCGGGGGCCAGGCGGATCACCACAAAGGAGATGAGGGTAATCCCCAGCAACAGCGGAACCATCATGATGAAACGTTTTGCCAGATAATTGATCATAGGGTTAGGGACGGCGTTAGTGTATCTGCTCTTCCTTGGGAACGTACCACCGGATGACGTTGTGCATGATCCCGGCCGGCGCCGGCTCGATCCCACGGAAGCGGGCATTCACCGCCGGCAGTGCATCGGGAACAAAGAGAAACGTATAGGGCTGCTCCTGGGTCAGTATCTCCTGGATACGCCAGTAGCAGCGCTGGCGTTTTTCCTGGTCGAAAGTCCGGCGACCCTCTTCGATGAGCCGGTCCACCTCGGCGTTCCTGAACCCGATGAAGTTGAGCTCCTTGGGCCCAGTCTTGCTGGAATGCCACACGTCGAAGATGTCCGGATCCTGGGGGATGGTCCACCCCATGATGAGGGCGTCGAAGTTCCGCTTGTCAATGAAGTTGGTGAGCAGCGACGCCCACTCCAGGACTCGGATCTTCACGTCGATCCCCACCTTGGCGAGACGGCGCTGGATGATCTGGGCGGTCTTGAGCCGCTGGTCGTTCCCCTGGTTGGTGAGGATGGTGAAGCTGAAAGGCTTGCCGTCCTTCATCAGCATACCATCGGGACCGGTCTCGCGCCACCCCGCCTCGGCCAGCAGGGCCTTTGCCCGGGCCGGATCGTAGCCGAAATCCTTTACCCCCGGATTGTTCGCCCAGGTTCCCGGCTTGAAGGGGCCGTGGGCCACCTGCCCCAGCCCCAGGAGCACCCCGTGGATGATCTCGTCCTTGCTGATGGCGCAGGCGATGGCCTGGCGGACCCGCTTGTCGGCGAAGAGGGGGTTGCTGAGGTTGTATCCCAGATAGGTGTACGCCGAGGCCGGATAGCGGAACTTGTTGAAGCGGGCACGGAACTCGGGCGTATCGGTCTGCCGTGCGTACTGGACCGGCGTGAGCCCCATCATGTCGAGACCGCCGGCCTTCAGCTCCAGGTACATGGTGGAGGTATCGGGGATGATCCGGTAGACGTAGCGATCGATGTAGGGCTTTCCCTCAAAGTAGTCCGGGAACGCCTCAAGGACGAGCTTCTGCCCCGCGACCCACTCCTTGAAGCGGTAGGGGCCGGTCCCCACGGGATGACGGGAGAGCTCGCTCTTGGTGATGTCCTTCCCCTCCAGGAGATGGGCCGGAAGTATCCCCACACCCCACGAAGCAAGGGCCGGGGCAAAGGGCTTGCCGTAAGTGACGCGGAAAGTGTACCGGTCCGGGGCTTCGGCGGTCTTCACCTGCTTGAAGTCTTCGGCATAGGCGGTGGGGGTCTTGGGGTCGATGGTGACGCGGTAGGTGTAAAGCGCGTCGCGGGAGGTGAACTCGGTGCCGTCGTGCCACTTCACCCCCCGGCGCAGGGTGAAGGTGATGGTGAGGCCGTCAGGGGAGACGCGCCACGACTCCGCCAGGTCCCCAACCAACTCCAGATTCTTGTCGTACTTCAGAAGTCCGTTGAAGACGTTGCCCGCCACATCATGAGACGAGGAATCGGAGGCAAGGAGCGGGATCAGGTTGGACGGCTCGCCGATGGTGCCGACCACCAGGGCGTCACCGTGGGCAGGCGCCCCGGCTCCCCTCCGCGGAAGGTCTGCGGGAGGAGTGCCGCCGCTGCACGAAACAAGGGTAAACAGCGCTGCGAGACAGCAGAACAGCCGTGCCGTCATTTTTCCAGGCTCTCCGCCCTGACCTTTCTCTTCTTTTCGAAGATATCCTTGCGGCCCGGATCGGCATCGAGGATCTTCTTGTAAAGCTGAAGGGCCTTGCGGTACTCGCGGTTGGCGGCATAGGCGTCGGCCAGATGCTCCATGATGGTAGGGTCATCCTCCACGACCCTAAGCGACCGCTCCAGGAGCGGCACCGCCTCGTCGTAGCGCTTCATCTTGAAATAGACCCATCCAAGGCTGTCGAGAATGAAGCCGTCGTCGGGACGAAGCTCCACCGCCTTCTTGAGGTACTGAAGGGCCTCATCCAGCTTGATTCCCATCTCGGCGTAGGTGTAGCCCAGATAATTGAGGGCCTGGGCATCGTCGGGCGCGATGGTGATGACCCGCTTCATCCGGGCGATGGACTCCTCCTTGTTCCCCATCTTGTCGAGGATGGTCCCCATCCGGAAGTGGAGTCGCGGGTCGCCGGCAAACGTACCCTCTACCTCCTTGAGAACGGCGAGCCCTTCGGGAAACTTATCCATGGATTCGTACAGTCCGGCCAGATAGAGGTAGAGGTCCAGCTGGTCGGGATGGGCGGCAATGGCCGCCTTCAGGATCTCGATCCCCTTCTCGGGTCTTTCCTGGTCCCGGTGAATGAAGGCGATGTGTCCCAAGGCCTCTATGTAATTGGCGGTTCCTGCCGGTATCTTGCCAAACTCCTCAATTGCCTTGTCGAACTCTTCCTTGTCCTCGTAGGCGCTAGCGATATAGAAGCGTACCTGGTGGGCATTGGGCTCCCGGGCAAGGATCTGTTCGAATTCGGCAATCGCCTCGTCGTAGCGCTCCAGCTCCAGGTAGATGAGCCCGATCTTGCGCTGGGTTTCGATCCCGCCGACACCCCGTTCCTTCATCCCCTGCAGAAGAGGCAGGGCATCCTCCAGCCGCTGCTGCTGGAGGTAGAGCTGCGCCAGGTGCTGGAGCACGTTCATGTTGAAAGGATTTGTCTCCAGCAGTTGTTTGTAAGTGGCGATGGCATCCTCATGGAGACCGAGCCCCTCCTGGGAAATCCCCAGGTCGATCATTGCCTGCTCGAAGTCGGGCTTGAGCTCGATGGCCTTTTTGTAGTAATTGGCAGCCTCCTTCTGGAGCTTCATCTGGTCGTAGGTCTTCCCCAGGTAGTAGTAGCCCAGTGACGATTCAGGATTGATCTTTACCAGGGACTTGAGGGTGTTAACCGCCTGCTCGTAATCGAAGACCCGAACGTAGGAGACGGCCAGATGGAGATAGGCATCCTCCTTGGTCGGATCGAGCTCGATGGCCTTGCTGAGATGCCCGATGGCATCCTTGTCGCGCTTGAGTGTGGCCAGGATGGTTCCCGCCATGACCCGCGCCGGTCGGAAGCCGGGATCGATGCGGATAGCATTTTCGCAGGCCCGCAGCGCATCGTCGAGCTTGGCGGTTTTCAGGTAGATCTCAGCGGCCGCGGTATGGAGAAACGCAGAGTTGGGATCAGCCTCAATGGCGCCGTTCAGGAGCGTGAGAGCCCCCTCCATATCCCCCTCGATCTCGCGCAGCCGCGACAGCGAATAGATGTAGAGGGCCCTCGATCCGGCGATATCTACGGTGGGACGAAATGAGTGCTCGTTGGCAGGGACCGGCTTTCCCACGCTGTTTGTGGCGCACCCCGGGAGAAAGGAGAGAGTCAGGAAAAATGCGGCGACAATACGTTTCTTCATGCAGTTACCTGTGCCTGCGTTTGCCAGAAGCGGAAAAAGACGCTTTGACGCCGCGCAACTCTCCGTTGTTCCGAATGTAATAGAAGTGAATAGATGCTTCAGGGTGGAAAGTGGATGCAAGGGGCTCGGCTTTCCGTCGTAATTGAATGGCCTCTTCAGGGGAAATCAGCGCCCGAAACTCCTCAAGAAAGCTAGCACAATTACCCTGACCCGTCAAATGATTATAAGGGAGCGAAACCCTTGCGCAGACCGGCGTTTATGGTACTGTTTATGGTATATTTCGCCCTGTGGGAACGGCATGGAACAGCGATTCGTACGGTCACTCCTGAAGCCTTCGGTCTACCCGGACCCCACCGTGTCCGTGGAGCTCGTCCAGACCCATGTCTCCTATATTTTTCTGACCGATCGCTTCGCCTACAAGATTAAAAAACCGGTGAACTTTGGGTTCCTCAACTTCTCGACCCTCGACCGGCGCCGCTTCTACTGCAACGAAGAGGTCCGCCTCAACCGCCGCCTCTGCCCCGACATCTACCTGGACGTGGTGGAAGTACGGGAAACGCCCGGCGGGGCAGGATTTTCAGGCGACGGGAGGATCATCGACTACGCAGTCAAGATGAAGCGGCTCCCGGCGGAACGGATGCTCGACCGGCTTCTGAAGCTGGGGAAAGTTTCCGTGGATGAAATCCGAGCCATCGCCAGGGTAATCGGCAAGTTCCATCGCCGTGCCGAGCGGAGCGACGAGATCGACCGCTACGGCGAAATCGAAACCATTCGCACCAACTGGGAGGAAAACTTTCAACAGACCCGTCAGTTCGCGGGCGACACCCTGAGCGGCCGGGATCTTCGGTTCATCGAAGGGTGGGTCGACCGCTTTATCAGGGACAATGCCGAAACCTTTGCCCGGCGTGTCGCCGGCGGCTTCATCCGCGACTGCGACGGCGACATCCACATGGAGAACATCTGCCTGAACGATGACGGCGGCATCTGCATCTTCGACTGCATCGAGTTCAACACCCGCTTTCGCTACGGCGATACCGCCGCCGACATCGCCTTCCTCCTTATGGATTTCGACGTGAACCGCAGAGGGGGTTTCTGTGGGCCATTCATTGAGGAGTACGTACAGACAACCGGTGACGACAGCATCACGGAGGTGCTGGATTTCTACAAGGTCTACCGGGCCTACATCAGGGGAAAGGTCGAGAGCATGCGGCTCCTCGATCCGCAGATCCCCCTGGCGGACAAGGAGGCGGCCAGGGAGCGGGCCCGACGCTACTTCCGCCTTGCCCGGGGGTACATCGCCCGCCGGACTCTCCCGCCATCGCTCATTCTGACCTGCGGCCTCACCGGAACCGGCAAGAGTTTCGTGGCACGGGAACTGGCCTTTGACCTGGGACTGGAAATCGTCAGCTCCGATGTGGTAAGAAAGGAGCTGGCCGGACTTTTGCCCACTGAGCACCGCAGGGACCGGTACGGTGAAGGAATCTACGCAATCACTGTCACCGCCCGCACCTACGACACTCTGCTCGAACGGGCCGAAACCGCACTGGCAGCCGGTCAAAGCATCATCGTCGATGCCACCTTCCGCAGCCGCACTGACCGCGATATCTTCCGGCAGATGGCCG
Source organism: Geobacter sp. (assembly GCF_030834625.1). Classification (NCBI taxonomy): domain Bacteria; kingdom Pseudomonadati; phylum Thermodesulfobacteriota; class Desulfuromonadia; order Geobacterales; family Geobacteraceae; genus Geobacter; species Geobacter sp. The sequence goes on along the minus strand of NZ_JAUQXO010000039.1, from coordinate 14,693 downwards.
TACGCCATGCCGCCCGTTTCCACCTGATCCACGCCAACTGCCCGGAAGGGACCGCACGGCAGCGCCTGGAAATCAGGAAAAACCAGACCAACGAACCCTCGGACGGGCGGTGGGAGATTTATCTTCGCCAGAAAGAGGAGTTCCACTTCCCAACCGACGACGAAGCCGGCCTCATGAGAATCGATACGTCCAAACCGGTTGCGGAACTGCTCGACACGCTCCTCGGCACCATGGAGATACTGCCGTGATGAAAAAATTCCGAGTCGCCCTGCTTAAGCGCCTGAAACTGCGGGAATCGTGGGTGATCTTCTTCATGCTCGGCCTCGTCATGATGAACTATCCGTTCCTCGAGATTTTCAACAAATCGAACCGGATATTCGCCATCCCCCAACTCTACCTCTATTTCGTGGGTGGTTGGGCGATTTCAATCGGTGTCATCTACCTCTTCACCAGGGCCATCGACCAGCCTGAAGACGAGCACGACGAAGGAGATCATCGTTGATCCTCAGTATTGAACTGGTGGTCGGTGTATCGCTTCTCTACATCGTCCTGCTCTTCGCGGTGGCCTACTATGCCAATAGGAAGCGGGAAGAGGGAAAGAGCATCATCTCGAACCCCTACGTCTACGCGCTCTCCATCGCCGTGTACCACACGTCGTGGACCTTCTACGGCAGCGTCGGCAAGGCGGCCACCACCGGCCTCGACTTTCTTCTCGTCTACCTCGGCCCTACCCTCATGGCCTTCACCTGGTGGTTTCTCCTGCGCAAGATCGTCCGGATCAGCAAAGAGAACAACATCACTTCCATCGCCGACTTCATCAGCTCCCGCTACGGCAAGTCCCAGTGGCTCGGCGCCGTCATCACCGTCATCGCCATCTTCGGGGTGATGCCGTACATTGCCCTGCAGCTCAAGGCGGTTTCGAGCACCTTCGACATTATCTGCGGCTATCCCTACATCCAGCTCCCTCTCCTCCACAAAAACTACCCCCTCTCGCTGCACACCAATTTCTTCGCGGCCCTCATCCTGAGCGTCTTCAGCATGATCTTCGGCGCCCGGCGGCTGGTTGCCACGGAGCGCCGCCACGAGGGGCTCGTGGCCGCCGTTGCGGTGGAGTCGGTCGTGAAACTGGTCTCCTTCCTCGCCGTGGGAATCTATGTCACCTACGGCCTCTTCGGCGGGTTTGGCGACATCTTCGCCCGCATCGACGCCCAGGGGGAACTCCTCAACCACCTGACCACTCTCGGAGGTCCCGGAGAAACCACCTACGCCCAGTGGTTGACAACTCTCTACCTCTCCATGGGAGCCATCATGCTCCTCCCCCGCCAGTTCCACGTGATGGTCATCGAGAACAGCGACGAGAATCACATCAAAAAGGCCATGTGGCTCCTGCCGGCCTACATGTTTCTCATCAATCTCTTTGTCGTCCCCATCGCCCTCGGGGGCATCCTCCAGACCGGCGGCGCCCGCGGCGCCGATTTCTTCGTTCTCTCCCTCCCGCTCCAGAGCGGCCATTCATGGCTGGCGCTGCTGGCATTCCTCGGCGGCTTCTCGGCCTCAGCCGGCATGGTGATGGTGGAGTCGGTTGCCATCTCCACCATGTTCGTCACCTACCTTCTCATGCCGATCGTGGTCCGGCTGAACCCGCGCCCCTGGTTCCCGGCCATGCTCATCAACCTGAAGCGCCTCTGCATCGCCCTGATAATCTCCCTCGGCTTCCTTTACCAGACGGTGGTGGGCGAAACCTTCATGCTCGTGAACATGGGGCTCATTTCCTTTGCCGCGGTGGCCCAGTTCGGTCCGGCCCTCGTGGGGGGACTCTACTGGCGCCGGGGTAACAAGGTAGGTGCCCTGACCGGCATCGTCCTCGGCTTCTGCCTCTGGTTCTACACTCTGCTCCTCCCCTCCTTCATCATGTCGGGATGGTTCTCAAGAGCAATTCTCGACGAGGGGCCCTTCGGCATCGCCCTGCTCAAGCCGACGGAACTCTTCGGCCTTGCCGGCTTCGACATCTGGTCCCATGCCCTCTTCTGGAGCATACTCTTCAACGTGGGGGGATACCTGGCTCTTTCCATCCTTTTACCTCAAAGTGACAAGGAACGGGACCAAGTGCGGAAGTTCGTCGACGTCTTCACCAAGGAGCGAAACGGTGTCCCCTGGGAAACCAAGCGGATGTCGAAACCGGTCACGATCATGCAGTTCGTGAACCTCATGTCGAAATTCATCGGTGATAAGCAGGCAAACTCGGCCATTGCCGACTACATGGGAAACCGCGAGATCACAGCCCAAGGGGGAGTGTCGGAGTTCGAACTGCCGAAGTTGAAGCGCTTCACCGAGAAGACCCTTGCCGGGTCGGTGGGGGCGGCCGCCGCCGGGGCCATCGTGGAGAGCTACCTCTCGGATCTGGGATCAAGGATGGAGCCAGTTTACGACATCTTCAGCACGGTCCAGGCGTCGCTGGCCGAAAGCCGCGAGGCCCTCTACGTGCGCCTCAAGGCGTCGGAGCTCATGAACCGGACCCTCGACCTCCAGATCATCATGGATGATCTCCTGGCCCTTGTCCTCAAGGAGTTCAAGCTCGATCTGGCGGTCATCAGGCTCATCGACGAACAGGAAATCCTGAGGGTAAGGAGCTACCGGGGCAAGGGAATCGCCGGAATCATCGGCAAGGACTGGGAACCCGAGAGCGAAACCTACATCGGCGAGGCATTCCAGGCCAATCGGATCCAGTTCGTCAACGACACCCAGTACATCACCAAACAGGTCTCCCGCGAACTGATGGTACGGGAAGGGATCAAGTCCTTTGCCCACATCCCCATCGCCCGCAAGGGAGAGCCCCCCCTCGGGGTTCTGTCGGTCTTCTCCAAGAACATTGTCGGCCTCTTCAACGAACCGTTCCTGGACCTGCTGGAGAGCCTGGCGGGGCAGTTGGCTCAGGCTGTCCGAATCGTAAAGGAGATGGACGCAAAGGAACGGGAGCGGGAGGAGAAGGAACGCGTACTTCTGGAGAGCGCCCGGGTGGTGAAGGAGATGGAGATCGCCAAGCAGATCCAGCTTTCGCTCCTCCCCTCCAGCCCTCCCATCATCCGGGAAATGGAGATCGCGGGCCGGTGCAAACCGGCAACCCATGTGGGTGGGGACTACTACGACTTTTTCCTGCACGGCACAAAAAACATCGACATAGTCATCGCCGACGTCTCGGGGCACAGCGTGGGGGCAGCCCTCATCATGGCTGAGACCAGGAGCGTACTCCGGGCCCAGACCCGCTCCGACAAGACCGCGGGTGCGATCCTCGCGACCCTCAATGAACTTCTCCACGATGATCTCTCCGCCGCCGAGCTCTTCATCACCATGTTCTACGTCCGCTACGACGCCGAACATCGCATCCTCGCCTACGCCAATGCCGGCCACAACCCGCCTCTCATCTTCCGCGAGGGGCAGCTGGCCTGCGTGGAGTTGGATGCCGAGGGCCTCATCCTTGGCGTCAAGCGTGACGTCCTGTTCGAGGAAAAGATGATACTCCTCCAGCACGGGGACGTGGTGCTCCTCTACACCGACGGCATCACCGAAGCCCAGAACCCCTTGGGCGACTTCTTCGGTACGGGACGCCTCTGCGACATCCTCACCAACCACAATGATCGGAAGGCGGAGGAGATTATCGAGGCCATCCTCGCAGAGGTGGAGAAGTTCAGTGCCACGTCGGTCATCAACGACGACATCTCCATGGTCGTCTTCAAGGTGCTCCCGCCCTGACGGTTAATGAATGAAAATGCGAGCGGAGCGTAACCTTTTGGTGTAAAATATAAGAAGTGAAACGGCACATAATGACGGTTATTTCTTTCCGGGAAGACCTGAAATCAAGGAGTGGACCATGAATCTCAAAACGGAAGAAAAGAATGAAATCCTGATCATCTTCGTGAAGGAGGAGCGGCTCGACGCCCACAATTCCAATGATCTGAAGGGAAAAATGCAGGAACTCTTCGAAGTGGGAAAGAAGAATATCCTTGTCGATCTTACCGATGTCCGCTTCATCGACAGTTCGGGGCTTGGTGCCCTGGTTTCCGGTTTCAAGAATGCCATATCCCACCAGGGGAGTCTCAAGCTTTCGAGCCTGCAGCCCCAGGTCAAATCCATGTTCGAGCTGACCCGTCTTCACCGGGTCTTCGAGATATTCGGCTCAACGGCGGAAGCGCTTGAAAACTTCTAGGGGTGTGAGGGATGGACAAGAACGAGATCGAAGTTGACATCAAGGTGCCGAACCAGACCCGCTACCTGAGCCTTATCGGGAGGATCGGCGAGGACATCGCCAAGGAACTTGACCGCTTCGACGGCGACAGGGACTTGCTCGCATACCACATAAACCTGGTCCTCACCGAGGCAATGGTGAACGCCATCAAGCACGCCAACGCCAACGACCCGGACAAGATGGTCCACGTCTACATCAACATCACGGACCAGGACCTTCTCATCAGGGTTTTCGACGACGGCCAGGGGTTCAACATCAACAGTATCCCCCCGCCCGACTTCGACCATCTCGAAGATCGCGGCAGGGGGATTTTTATCATCAAACAGTTGATGGATACAGTGAGATACGAGAAGATAAACGGCGGGAATATGCTGGAGATGACCAAGTGCCTGCGCTGCTGCGCGTAAAATAAGTTACTCTGATTTTTTCCCTTTCCGCGTGATGACAAGGACCATTGTCAAACCGAGAAGGAACATCGGAAAACTGAGCAACTGCCCCATGGAAAACGGGCCAAGCAGGAGTCCCAATTGAGGGTCGGGCTCCCGGAAAAACTCGACAAAGAAACGGAACAGCCCGTAGAAGGCGATGAAAGTCCAGAATACCACCCCGCCAGGGCGCTCCCTCCTCCCCACGGCCATCAGGATCGCGAACAGCACCGGTCCCTCTAAAATAGCCTCGTAGAGTTGCGACGGATGCCGCGGCATCTCTCCTCCATCCCGAAAGATCACCCCCCACGGCATATCGGTGACACGCCCGTAGAGTTCTCCGTTTATGAAGTTGCCGAGCCTTCCCAGGCCGATCCCCACCGGGGCGGTGAGCACGCAGAGGTCTGCCAGGGTAAAGAACCCGACCCCTTTTTTTCGCGCCACAAAGAATCCAGCCAGCACAACGCCGATGAGCCCCCCGTGGAACGACATCCCCCCTTCCCAGACGGCGAAAACCTTCAGGGGATGGGCCAGATAGTAGGAAGCATTGTAAAAGAGCACGTAGCCCAACCGCCCGCCAAGAATGACCCCGACCGCCAGGCTGAAGATCACATCCGCCACATCATCCGCTGTAAGGGGGAGAGCGCGCTGCCGGACCCTCCTGAGAACAATGAAATAGGCAGCCATAAACCCCAGTATATACATCAGACCGTACCACCGAAACTCCAGGGGGCCGATACGGAAGAATACCGGATCGATGTGCGGAAACTGCATGGGTGCTCCTCTCTGGGCGAAATCGTCCTACCCTAGCAATAATACCGCATGGTGTCAATCAACGCCCCCTGTCACTGGACTTGTGCAGCAGGGGGCATATAGAGGAAAATTTTTACACCCCTGTTGACAGAATCCATGATGGCGTTACAATGATATCAAAAGGATATGTTCTTTGACATTTGCTCTGGGAATCAGGTAACAACCGGTTGAGGGACCTGACGGTTAACCCACGACACCAATACGGGTTCAGGCGCGGTGAGCAGGCCCGCAGTGAGGGGAAGCCTGAAGTGCCTTCCCGACAAAAAGTTTACCAATGGTCAGAGGGTCCAGCGGTTATACGGTTATCCCGGAGCAACATTACTAATTGACGCCCAGGGAATGGCGCAATAAGCGTACGTCTCATCCGTCAGGCGCGTAACAACCGCCCCCAAAAGGGGAAACGGCCGCGAAAGATCAGGCCCGACGGTCATAAAAGAGCGTCCTGCTTGGCTTCACGACCGTTTCTACCGACGAATACGAGAAAGCATCCCCGCTGGACGTCAATTACAAGAAAAGCCCGGGGTATCATCCTCCGGGCTTTTCTTTATTCAAATTCTCTCACGCTACTTCCTCACGTCGAGCGGTACGCCAGCCCTCTGGGCACTCTCTTCGAGGGCGTTCAGCTTGCCGTTCAGGCCTATCAACGTATCCTCAAGCCTCTTCGCTTCCCGTTGGACGCCCAGATACTCGCCACGACTCATGGTGCCGGGGTTAGCCATCCGGGTCCGGCGCGCGGCAAGCTCTGCCTCGCTGGCCTTTATTTCACTTCTCATCTCCTTGAATTCGGCTCTCCAGGCATCCTCGTCCTTGCCACCGTAAACAGTCTTCGTTTTTTCTTGTTTTGGGGCCGGCGTCTTATCGACATCCTTCTGCCCAGCTTCCAGCTTTTTCTCCTGTCCTACGGGCTCGACAACCGTTTCGGTTACCTCCGCCGGCGTAGGCCCTCCATCAACAATAACCGTCACCTTCTTGCGATACTTTGCCGGAACCTTGCCGAGGTCTTCGGTGTAGTTGACCGTTCCCCGCCCGTCCACCCACTTGTAAATGTCGGCGTGGGCCGTCACAGCCAGAGCCAGGAACAGCACTGTGCATAAATAGCGCATTATTGGTTTCCTCCCGCGTGTCACCTTGATTCTGAGAAGCCGACTGCAATCCCCCTACCCCGGCGGCCACCCGAGATGCCGTCCCGCCAGAAGATGGAAATGGATGTGGAACACCGACTGACCGGCGTCGGCGTTCGTGTTCTGGACGATGCGGAAGCCCCGCTCGTCCACCCCACGCTCCCGGGCAATGGCTGCGGCCACCCGATAAACGCGGCCCACCAGGGCATCATCCTCAGCGGTAAGGTCAAGGGCATTCACGATGTGCTTCCGCGGTATGAGAAGAAGATGGTGCGGTGCAACCGGGTTGATGTCTTCAATGGCGACGAGGTCGTCGTCCTCGTAGACCTTCCTGGCGGGAATGACCCCTTCGATGATCTTACAGAAGATGCAGTTGTCCATCAGGTTTTCCTTTCGCGTCGATCCGGATCCGGTGCCAGAGGTCGGCCCCCTTGAGCCGGAGATAGCGTTCATCATGGACAAAGAGAATGACCTGGTGCCCGGAAGCGATGAGGTTAAGTGTCGTAAGAGCAGCGGTTTTCCGCTCGTCATCAAAATTTACCAAAGGGTCGTCGAGAAGGAAAGGCAATTTTCTCCCCCGGGAAAGGATGCCGCCCAGGGCGAGCCGCGAGGCGAGGTAGGCCTGATCCTGAACGCCGCAGCTGTAGGCTTCCGCCGGACGGAGTCCGCTGTCGGCGCCGATGGTGAGGTTGAAGCCGTCGTCGAGCCGGGCTTCCCGGTACCGCCCGGCGGTAAGATTGAAGAGCTTGCCGTTGATCTCGGTGGAGAGACGCGCCAGGTACGTGGCCCGGTATTCGTCGAGGGTCTCCCGCAGAAGCTCCACGGCGAGCCGCAGCGCACCGGTACGCCGCACGAGCCGTTCCTCCCGGGACTTGAGCTCCTCCCCTTCCTCGGCGATGGCCTCCAGGTCGAGTCCCCCCACGCGGAGCAGCGCCAACTCCTGCTCCTTGACGAGGGCGACCCGCTTCTTCTCGTTTACCTCCCCCGCAAGTCGCTGCATCTTTTCCTCGGCCGCAGCGAACTCCTCATGGGTCATAACCTGAAATCCCTTGCCGACCGTGCTCTCAACGGCTTCCCGAACCACGGCCAGTTCCCTGACAAGCTCCGCCCCCTGGGACTTGAGTTCGTCCAGGGGAGACAGAACCCGGAGGGCGCTCATCACCTGGTCATGCTCGTCCATGATCTCCTCGGCACGCTCCAACTCCCCAAGAATCCCCCGGGCGCTGGCCGGGTCGACATCACCCAGGTGCGCGGCAAGCGTCTTTTCGTGGCGAGCCGTCTCGTCCCGCAGCCGACCAATCTCGGCGGAGAGACCGTCGATCCTTCCCTGGCGGCGCGACGCCTCGGCGTTCCGAGCACTGCTCGATCTGGCGGCATAGAGCGCCACGGCCAGGGTTGCGACCACGGTAATGCCGGTAACCACATAGGCAGCCGCCGGCATGAGAAACCAGGCCGCCACCGCCACCCCCCAACAGACAAGGGGAGAGAGGAGCAGCGCAACAGAAACCGGCCGGCCGGCAACGGGCAACGCGTCTAGCCCGGCCATTTCCTCTTCCATCTGGTCCAACCGGTCGCTGGCAGTGCAGTAGGCCTCGATGATTTTGCCGAACCCATCGGGCAAACCGGCCACATCCCCAAGGGGGGCGAGCCGCGCCTCGATGGCTTCCTGCTGCGCCACCAGGGCCTCAACCTTCTCCCGCTCCGACTGGACGCGATCGAACTCCTTGCGGAGCGCAGCCTCCCGGACCGCAGACTCGTGGTATTTTTTCACCCGCTGGAGGTACTTTTCCCCCCTCTCCAGGTCAGCCTTACTTGCATCGATGAAGCCCCGCAGTTCCGCCAGCTCAGCTTCGATCTTCCCGACCTCCTCCAGTGTCCGGCTCGCCGCTCGCCACGCCTCGGCAAGCTCGGTCATCCGGGCGCGGACCTCCTCCAGTTCGCGATCCTTGGACCGCCCGCCGGGGCGTCTGGTCAACTCGAACAGCTCTCTTTCGAGACTCACCACCACCGCGTCGTAGTCCCTCTCGGCAAAACCCGAAAGGAGTTGCTTGATCCGGGTTGTGAGTGCCCCATCTCCATCAATCTTCAGGTCCCGCTGCCCCACGTAGACCGAATTGCGGAAGATGTCACCCTCGGCGAAGCCCCAGATATCTTCAATCTTCGCCAGGTACTCCTCCCGCTCGCTGCTGCGCCCCGCAGCCGAAACCTTTCCCTCGAAACGCCACAGGAGTTCCTCCCCCCGTCGCTCCACCGCCTGAACCCGATCGGTCAGAAAGTCGCGGGCGATGGTCATCTCCCGGCCGTCGTAGGCGAAACTCACCCGCGCCTCGCAGCGCTCTCCTCCGTCCCAGGGGACGAAGCGATCCCTCTCCTTGCGGAAACCGAAGATGGTTCCGGCGATGGCAGCCAGAATTGTCGATTTGCCCGCTTCATTCTTGCCATAGAGGAGGTTCATGCCCGGCCGGAGGGTGAATTCCGCCCCCCGGAAACGGCCAAAGGCGGGGAGCTGCACTGAGGTTATCCAGAGCATCAGTTCCCCCCTCCCCGGACGAATCGGCCCATGACAAGCTTGAGGGCCTCGCGGCAAAGCTCCCGTTCTGTCTCGGATTCCGCTTTCCCGAATCGCTCGTGAACCTTGCGGATAAAGAGCCCCCGGATCGAGTCTTCCCGCTCCATCCGCTTCACGTGGTCACTGTTGTAGAGATCGGTTTCGTCCACAAGCTCAAGCCAGGCGTACTTTCCCTGGAGCCGGCCGACCAGATTGGCCGTATCGAGGGGATCCTCAACCGTCCCGACAAGCCGAACGCGGGCAATCAGGTCAGAGGAGGCGAGTCGCGCCAACTCCCCCTCCAGGGCATCTGGCTCGGGGAAAAGGGAGGCGTCAACCACCCGCTCGTCCACGATCCGGGTCTGCACCGGGACCTTTTCAACCGTCGCAACACCCTCCCCCACCTCGACGATGAGGACGTGGCGCTCTCCGTTCTCACCGAACTTCTTCCCCTCGGGGGAGCCGGGATAGCAGGCAACGACCCGTCCCTGCTCCTCAAGGCATCCGACGCTGTGATAGTGGCCGAGTGCAACGTAGTCGAGCTCCAGGGCCGCCAGCTCCGCCACAGTGAAAGGAATGTCCTTCTTCCGCATCTCCCACTCGGGGCTCCCCTTGAGGGAACCGTGGAGCAGCCCCACGTGAAGCCCCCCGGCATCCCGACGGCGCATCGACTCCAAAGCCTCCCGGGAACGGTCAGAGCGAAAGGCGAACCCGTAGAAACTGACCGTCGTCCCCCTGATCTCCAGCGCAAGGGGCTCGGTCACCACGGGATCCTTCAGGATGTGGACGCCGGCAAAGGGATAGCGGTTGTAGACGCTCTCGGCAGACACCACGTTGTCGTGGGTGCCGGGGATGAGAATAACGCGGATGCCGCGCCCCACCAGACGCTCGAAGCCGTCCTGAACACGCCCCACGGTTTCAGCGTCAACCTGGGTGGCATCGAAGAGATCGCCGGCCACCAGGAGGCAGTCCACCTCGCGCTTGATGGCAAGGGTGATGATCCGGTCGAAGGTCTTGAGGAAATCCCGCCGGCGCTCCCAGGCCAAGTCCCCGAAGTTCTTGAGGGGGGCGCCCAGATGGAGGTCGGCGGTATGAAGGATGCGGATGGTCATGGTTTCCTGAGATGGATCAGAAATTCCCGGTTACCTTTCGGCCCGAGGATCGGCGATTCGGTCACTCCACACACCTCAAGCCCGAGCGACTCGGCCAGGGCAACGACGTTCGCCACCACGTCACGGTGCTTGTTCTCGTCCCGCACGACCCCCCCCTTCCCCACTTCCCCCTTCCCCACTTCAAACTGCGGCTTGATGAGGGCAACAACGGCGCCACCGTCGCGGACGAGGCGAAGCGTCGGCGGCAGCACTTTGTCGAGGGAGATGAACGAGGCGTCGATGACTGCCAGGTCAGGGGACTCGGCAAGGGCTTCCGGCTCCAGATAGCGGATATTGGTCTTTTCAAGATTCACTACCCGGCAGTCCTGGCGGAGCTTCCAGGCGAGCTGGCCATACCCCACGTCAACGGCGTAGACCTTACGGGCTCCCCGCTGGAGGAGGCAGTCGGTAAAACCGCCGGTGGAGGCTCCCACGTCGATGGCGACCATTTCCGCAACATCGAGCCCGAACTCGTCGAGGGCCCGGGCGAGCTTGAGACCCCCGCGACTCACGAAGGGGATATCCTCCCCCTTGAGGCGGATGTCCGCATCAGCCGAAACCTTGGTGCCCGCCTTGTCGGCCAAGTGGTCGTTCACCACAACCTGGCCGGCCATGATGAGGGCACGGGCGCGCTCCCGGGACTGGACAAGTCCCCGGTCCACCAGGAGCTTGTCGAGGCGCTCACGGCTTTTGGATTCGGTTGAGGAATGAAGGGTTGTCATGGGGGAGCGCTCTATGGCTTCTCGTAGGTGGGGCCATCCTCTGCAGCAAAAGGGAGGGCTTCGGAGGCAGCCTGATATCTTTTCCGGTCGAATTTGCGGTGGCGGTTCAGTGCTTTGACGATCTCCACCAGGAGGGGGATATCATCGGGGTGGAGCTGCCGCAGTTCCTTATGTAACTCCGACGACTTGCCGTCGGCGCCGGCTACACGAAGTCGGCCGATCTCTGCAGGCGCCTCATCCTGGAAAAAATGACAGACCGTCACCCCAAGCGCCTCGCTGAGTCCCATCAGGATTTTCAGGGACGGAAGCTGTTCTCCCCTCTCGATCTTCCCAATGTACGTATAGTCGAGACCACCGCTCACCCGGGCAGCCAGCTCCTTCTGTGTCAACCCCCGGTTACTTCTCAGCTTCTTCAGCGTTCGACCGATATCACTGTTCAACGACAACTCCCCACTATTTCCTGTGCCACGGGATATATTCCGGTGAATTACTGATCGGGCGCGGATTTATACGCCCCAATAGCCAATTTGGTATACCCCTTTCAGCACCCACGTGTCAACGCGATTCACAATATGACTATTTGTAGTATTTTACATTGACAATAATGTCTATTTGTCTTATTTATCGAATCCGCATAGCAGGAACAACAAACCCGTCAAAGGAGGCGTGCAGGATGGAAAAGGCCGGAGACGAGCCCCTAGCGGGCCCACACGGACGCATACTTGTGGTGGACGACGACCGTGACATTCTCTTCTTCGTAAAACTGGCGTTTGAAAATGAGGGGTTTGAGGTGACCTGCGCGGAAAGTGGCGAACAGGCGCTGGAACTGCTTGCGGAACGCCCATATTCTGTACTGCTCACCGACCAGAACATGCCGGGTATGAGTGGATTCGAACTGGCCAACCATGCCCGACGTCTTTGGCCGGAACTGACAATATTCATGGGTACCGGACACCTCTACCCCGGCATTACCGAACGGGCTGCAGCCGCCGGCATTCGTGAAGTATTCAGCAAACCCTTCGATTTCCAGCGGCTCTTCGACCTGCTCCGTGAAACATCTTCCCATACGCCCGCCGAGCAGAGCCGCGTAGAGAAGTGAAAATGACGCTCACGACGCATGAGACGTCAAAAAATTCTTGCAATCAATCAACGCCGATGCTATAGATTGAAGCCCTAACGCCGAAGTGGTGGAATTGGTAGACACGCAAGATTCAGGTTCTTGTGCGGGCAACCGTGTGCTGGTTCGAGTCCAGTCTTCGGCACCACAAGTTACAAATCCTTAAAATATTTGAGCTTTTAAGGGTGAGACAGAAAAAAGCCGCTTTTTGTACCACAAATTTTGTGGACAGAAAGCGGCTTTTTATGTTTCTTGCTAGGCGTATGAAGAATAGAAACGGAAAATTTCACTACCGGCGTCGGGTTCCCACAAAGTTCAGGGATGACGTGTTTTTTAGCTTGGTGGAGTTCACCACTACCCTGAACACCAAAAACCCGTCTGAGGCCCGGACCCTAAAATCATTTTATGACACCGAACTAGACAAGATCATCGTCGCTCTCCGGGTCGGTGCTCTGGACGCTGAAATGGCACGGCAAAAAGTCGATGCCCTCCTCTGCACCCAAAAATTCAAAGCATCCTCGTCTACAAACTCCCCTCCGGTTCCCGCTCCCTTTGCTGGCACTTCACCAAGTTCAAAACCCAGCAAGTCACTCGAACAACTCATAAAAGAATATGTTGCCGAAAAGTCGGTTAAATGGACCGAAAAAACCCAAATGGAGTACAGCGGGATTTTTGGGAAAATTGCTGACATGCTTGGCAGAAAAAAACCTGTAAACCATTTTACACGGCAGGACATCGTAAATTTCAGGACTAGTTTACGTGCGGAAAGATCGGTAAGCACCACCAATAAATACTTGACTACGTTATCGAGTCTTTTCAAGTACGGTGTCCAACTCGACTACATGCAAAAGAATTTTGCAGAAGGCTTGCATATAGAGGACGAACGGAAGGAAAGCGAACACCGTAGCATCTACTCGGATAACGAGCTTCAAACCCTCGTGGATCTCCTTTTGAGGAATAGAGAGGCATGGCATAGGGAAAGACAGCCAGAACGGTTCTGGGTTCCCCTCATTGCGCTGTTTTCGGGGATGCGGGTAGACGAGATTTGCCAACTTTACGTGATGGATATCAAATGGCTACCTGAAAAAATTTACTTTTTTGATGTAAATAACGAGCGGGATAAGAAGCTGAAAAACAAGGCCAGTAGGCGCTTTGTGCCGGTTCACCCTATCCTTGAGCGTTTGGGTTTCATAGAGTACGTGGGGGCAATTTACCGGCAAGCGAAAAGCAAGGAAGAGCGGGAAAGATTGCGGCTCTTCCCTGCCCTTGTGAAGCGGGAAAACGGATATTCACACGACTTTGTAAAGTGGTTCAGCAAGTTCAATAGGGAAAATGTGACTGAGGACCGGACGAAAACTTTTCACTCATTGAGGGCGAACGTGGCAACGGCTCTTGAAAATACCCATGCGAAAAGCACCTATATTTCAAGGCTCCTCGGACATAAGACAGGGACGATCACCGGGGATAGATATGTGAAGGATGTAGAAATCAGGACACTGTTTGAAATGGTGAACGATTTACATCTATATTATAAATTTAATGTCAACTGTCCAAATACCAAAACGGAGCATGAACGGTATTTGGAAGGACTGAAGGACTAGAATATACTATTACTAACATATCGCTCTAATTTAGTTATTGCTTCTCTTAATGTTAAATATTTGTAAACAAACGTCAATCCCAAAGCAATAAACATACCTCCAAATAATATACCTTCATCACGGTCAAAGGTAATTTTAATTCCAAGGCCAATTGATAACAATATTAATGATACAATTAATATAGTTTTACTATAGTTATAGTATCTTATATTTCTAGTTACATTATAATAAATTGCAGCTTCAACGACTCCATTTTTTTGTTTGCCAACTACAATTATATTGTCTCCGTCACTGATAATAGCTGGGTCATAAAAGTCAAATTTTATAGTTTTTCCGTTTATTTCCAAAATATATATGTGTGAAGTTGTGACAGATGAATCTTTCCCACCACCTGACAAACTGACTGTATTTTGAAGTATTTTCACTGTCCCTTGCACGAGTTCCATATCTGCCCCCAAAAGAGTATTTTAATGTTGATACCAAATATTTTTTCCAAGTCAAGATAATGATTCAATAAAATAGGGAGGTTAGGTTCTACCCCCTCCCCTCTCGATTTATGCCGCTTCCTTTATTTCTTCCGATTTCCTATTCAAGATGAAATCTGTTGCCTTTTGCGCCTGTGCTGCCGCCCAAATGACCATTCCCTTATTATCCTTCCCCTTCAGAGCCTTTAACCATCCTTGAATATATGCGGCGGAATTGTCGATGGTAGATTGAATGATTCCAGATTCACCGCAAAGGAAGGCAGAAGTCATTTCAGCAACAAGCTCCTCCTTACTGTATTCATGACTTCCGAAAAAGCTGGTTTCCGTTATAGTGGACCCCAATTTCAGGACAATAGTTTAAGATGGTGCCTGCGATAAAAAGGAGCAGGCAATGAGTGAACGGAAGCGCAAAAGCTTCACCAGTCAGTACAAGACGAAAGTTGCTCTTGAGGCGATCCGAGGCGTCA